>CAZYDL010000033.1:0-17013 GCA_964646305.1 uncultured Desulfobacula sp.
GAAATGGATAAAACCATGTTTTTTACACTCATGAAAAGAATTTCCATTTTAACATCAGATGATTTTAACTCTGTTATTTTAAATTTTAAAAAAAATGAACTCATAGTAACAATTACAAATCCTGAAATAGGCGAGTCAAAGGAAGAGATGATGATATCTTATTCAGGAGAAGAGATAAAAAGTGCTTTTAATCCAAAATATTTCATGGATGCTTTGCGTACTTTTGAAGATAATATAGTAATTATAAGTATAAAAGGTGATAAAAGTCCCTGTATTATCAGGGGAATTAATGAAAAACAGCTTGTTTGTGTAATAATGGCGATGCATATATCATAACCAAAAGGTCACACGTGAATAAAAATACAACAGATAAAGAGTATTCGGCTAATAGTATAAAAATACTTGAAGGTCTTGAAGCGGTAAGAAAAAGACCTTCAATGTATATAGGAAATATTGACCTTGAAGGTCTTCATCATCTTGTTTATGAAGTGGTTGACAATAGTATTGATGAAGCCATGGCAGGACATTGTGATATAATTAATGTAATTATTCATACTGATATGCGTGTAAGTGTTGAAGATAACGGCCGTGGCATTCCTGTTGAAATGCATGAAACAGAGCATATTCCTGCCTGTGAAGTAGTTATGACCAAACTTCATGCAGGAGGAAAATTTGATAAGGATTCCTATAAAGTTTCAGGCGGACTTCACGGGGTGGGAATTTCCGTTGTAAATGCATTATCCGAGCTTCTTGAGATGGAAGTTTATAAAAACGGAAAAATCTATCATCAATCATATTCCAAAGGGGAAAAAAAAACAGACCTGGTTGTTAAAGGTGATACAGAAAAAAAAGGAACAAAAATAACATTCAGCCCTGATTTTGAAATATTGAATGAAAACGAATTTATTTTTGAAACCCTTTCAAGAAGAATGCGTGAACTTGCTTTTTTAAATAAAAATGTAAGAATTGTTATTGAAGATGAGCGCTCTGCACAAAAAGAAGATTTTTTTTATGAGGGTGGAATTATATCCTTTGTTGAATATTTAAACCGCTCCTGTACACCCATACACGAACCTATTCATATTGAGGGTGAAAAAAAAGATGTACAGATTGAGGTGGCTCTCCAATATAATGACACATTTAAAGAAAAACTTTATTCCTATGCCAATAATATAAGAACCATTGAAGGTGGATTTCATGTATCAGGTTTTAAGGGTGCTTTAACCCGTACTATTAACTCATATATAAGTTCAGGCTCAAAAAACCTGCCTAAAAACATGCAGAATATTAAGCTTGGCGGGGATGATATGAGGGAAGGTCTTTCTGTTATTATTTCTGTGAAACTCATGGAACCGCAGTTTGAGGGCCAGACCAAAACAAAACTTGGAAATACTGAAATAAAAGGAATAGTTGAATCTCTTTTAAATGAAAAACTCGGGTTTTATCTTGAAGAAAACCCAAATATTGCAAGAAAAATAATATCCAAGGCTGTTGATGCTGCAAGGGCACGAGATGCTGCTAAAAGGGCAAGGGAGCTTGCAAGAAAAAAAGGGACTTTATTAGATTCAACTCTGCCGGGAAAACTTGCAGAATGTCAATATTCAGATCCTGCTGAAAGAGAACTTTTTCTTGTGGAGGGAGATTCTGCAGGTGGCAGTGCCAAGCAGGGGCGGGACAGACGTTTCCAGGCCATACTTCCTTTAAAGGGAAAAATTTTAAATGTTGAAAAAGCAAGATTTGATAAAATTTTAAGAAGCGATGAAATTAAAAATATCATAACTGTTCTTGGAACCGGTGTTGGCAGTGAAGAATACGATATTGAAAAAGTCAGGTACCATAAAGTTGTGATTATGACGGATGCTGATGTTGACGGATCTCACATCAGAACTCTATTATTAACATTTTTTTTCAGGCAGATGTATGATTTAATTACAAAGGGATATCTGTATATTGCCCAGCCACCTCTTTTCAGGGTTGGTTCAAGAAAAAGCGGTACATATCTTAAAAACGAAGAAGAGTATTCCCAATATCTTGTAAAAAGAATAACAGGGCAGAAAGATATTTTTATAAAAGGAAATAAAGAACCTCTTCTTGAAGATGAATTTTACTCTTTTTTAACTGATTTAACTGACTATTATGATGCTGTAAACCAGTTAAAAAAACGAGATATGGATATAAATCTTCTGCTTACATTGATTAAAAATGGCGTAAAAGATAGATTTTTCCTTGAAGAGAAAGATAATTTTATTTCTCTTATAAAAGACCTTGGAAATAATGGATATGTTGCTGGTGAAATAGAGTATGATGAAGAGAGAAATATCTTTGAAATGGATATATATTCTAAAAAAGAAAATCATCTTATTTTAAGGGTTGGAAGTGAAATTTTATCAACCAATGATTATAAAAGAATGTTAAAAAACCATGAAAAACTTGAAATTTTCAACAAACCTCCTTTTATAATTTCTGCAAAACAATCTGATGCAAAAGAGAAAAAAGAGCATAATTTTAAGAATACAAAAACTTTGTTTGAGTTTATCATGGCAGAATCAAAAAAAGGTATAAATATTCAGCGCTATAAAGGTCTTGGAGAGATGAATGCAGATCAGCTCTGGGAAACCACCATGAACCCTGAAAAAAGAATTATGCTTCAGGTAAATATAGAAGATGCTGAAAAAGCAGATGAAATTTTTACCCTTTTAATGGGTGAAGAAGTTGAACCAAGAAGAAATTTTATCCAGAAGCATGCTCTTGAGGTGTCTTCATTGGATTATTGAATCAGGATTATAAAAATAACCACCACTCCGTCTATGAGTGGTGGTTATTTTAAGTGTTGTAAATATATTCTTTCATTATTTTTCATCCTTATCCATTTGTGCAAGTTCCTTGAGTATCCCCAAAGGAGATCCACTCATTGCCAATGATTGAATTTTCTTGATTCTTAACTGATCTTTTTCAAATTTATTTTTCAATCGCTGTTCATATGCTTCTTTTAAAACACTTACAAGCTTCTTAAAATCACAGGGTTTTTCAAGAACTTCAAAAGCACCTAATTTTGAACACTCTACAGCTGTTTTAACGGTAGCATGGCCTGACAGAATAATGACTTCGAGATATTTATGGTTCATTTTAAGAATTTTTAAAACCTGAACACCATCAATTTCCGGCATCTGCAAATCAATAACAGCAACATCAAATTGTCCTTTTTCTGCAGCCTCTATGGCATCAGCACCATTTGTAGCAGTTGTGATGTCAAAAAATTTCAGCTCCAGACGTCTGGTTATTGTATCTAAAAATTTTACTTCATCATCAACCATAAGAAGATGAATTTTCTTGTTATTAGTCATTTTTTCTCCTCTTTTTATTGTTAAGGTTTTTTAAATACCGTTTACATCATTATCTCTATTTGAATTTATTTGTAGTTCTTTTGCCAACCCAACAATTTTACTGCTGGTGTAGGGAATCCAAATATCAAGTTCATGAAGGGATTGGTTGATGTTGAATTCTACACCAAGAATATCCGCAGTTTCCTGAATTTTTAAAGTTGGAAAACTTTTTAGGTTGAGTTGAGAAGGGCTTGAAAAAATAAGGTTGATTCCATGTTTTTGGGAAGTATTCAAGCTGATATGTATCTCACTATTCGAACCTGTGGATTCATATGTAAAAATCAAAGTTTGATATAGCAGGTTGTTTAGAAGAAACGGGCATGTTAAAACTGATTGAGTATCATCATCAGATTTGCTTATTTTAACACTGTTTGAAAAACTTAAAAATCCTGATAATTTAACTATAAGTTGTAAAACTTCTAAAATATTAATCTTTTTTACAGGGACATCTACGCTGTGGGCAAACTGGTTCATTTGCTTGATAGTTGTAAATCCACGTTGAATATCTTCGGCAATACTGTCACTGCACTCTTCAATCAATGATATTTTAAGGCCTTTGCCTTTTTTTGCAAGATCAGCTAAATCATTTAAAAAGCCAGCAGTTTCTGAAATAATAGCTAAAATATTTTTTAATTCATGGGAAATACTTGCATTTACTTTTCCAAAAAATTTCAGTCCCTCTGTATTTATAAAAGTACTTGTTTTATCCATTTTTTATTACCTCACTCATTTTTTTAATCAGAATTTCAATATCCAGAGGTTTTGACAGATATATATCTTTTTTTTTAGAACTTTTTTCCGACTCACCCACGGTCCCATGGCCGGTGACAAAAATAAATTTTAAGGAAGGGGCAATGGTTGCCAACTCTTTTTTTAATTCTAAACCGCTGATGCCGGGCATTTTGATGTCCAATACTGCAACATCATAGTCTGTATGTGCTATTTTTTTTATCGCCTCTTCGCCAGAATCAACTACATCGGTCTCAATTCCCCTCATTACCAGTCGTTTTGCCAGCATTTTAATAAATTTTTGTTCATCATCAACAATAATTACTTTCATATTAACCCCTTTTCCTGGATTTTAACGGGCAGGGTAATTATGAAACAAGTCCCCACGCCTTCGGTACTTTGAACAGATATGTTGCCACCAAGTTGTTTTACCAGCCCATAGGTTATAGAAAGCCCAAGCCCGGTACCATTCTGATCTTTTTTTGTGCTGAAAAACGGCTCATAGATTTTTTTTAGACTCTCTTCTGGTATTCCACAACCTGTATCTTTTATGACGAGTTCAATGGTTTTGGTATTGGTTTGAGAACCTGTAATGTCGAGACATCCTCCCTCTTCAACTGCCTGGAATGCATTATTTATGAGATTCACAAGTATTTGTTGAAATTTACCACTGTCGGTTTCCATATAAGGAATATTATCAGGGATTGAAACAGTTACATTGACTCCTTTGTATTCTGCCTCTTTTTTATGAAAATTGAGCACCTGGGTTACCATTGTCTGCAAACTAATTTTTTTAATTTTTATATCGAATTGTCTCACAAATCCAAGAAGTTGTTGTGTAATAGTTCCACATCTGTCAACTGCATCAAGAATAGAATCAATTTCTTCAACTATTTCATTACTATTGAGAGGTTCGTTTTTAAAACTGTAAAGGTCTTTTATATAACCTGCAGTTTGATTTATTACAGCCAGAGGGTTGTTTATTTCATGGGCAACTCCGGCTGCAAGCTGTCCAATGGAAGCAAGCTGCTGATTTTGTTCCATCTGTAACATAGCCTGGGCCTTTGTTTCATCTAACATGTAAAGCTTGTTTACCATGGAAGTCGATGCTAAAGTAATGATAAAAATAATGAGAACAACACTGATTCCAACAGTCCAGTTGATATTTTGACGTAATTCCTGCCAGGTATGCATCATGCCGGCTTTTTCTTTTTGTACCACAAGGATAAAGGGAGTGGCAGCAAGATTTGTGAAAATAAAGGAGTGGCATGAGATGATCATTCTGGTTTTCATGTCAGTGTCTATTATTACTTCTGATTTTCCAGGATTCTTGGGGAAAGTTAAATTCGTTCTGGTAAAAATTTTCCCATGGCGCGTTGAAGCAGTCTGAAGCACACCTTTATGATTGACCAGAAAAATATCAGCATGATCTCCAGTTTTGTATGAAGAAAGCTTTTGAATCAACCGTTCAGTATCCAGTGTTGCCCTTAAAATAAAAAAGGAGCCATCCGGGGCTACAGATTTTACTGCAATAATGATATGTGGGACATCTCTATATCCAGTAAAAACCTCACTGATAAAATTTATTTTTTTCAGGCTTTCCAAAAACCAGGGCTGAGTTTTATAGTTTTTCCCTTCAAGGTGATAAGGTCCAGCATAAGCAATCTGTCTGCCATTCATGTCGATTGTACTTAAATCAGTTAATCCTCCAAATCCAAGTTTCAGGTTTTTTAAAATGTCAGCAAGCTTTTTATTGTTGGTTAATTGTTCATACCCCATCTCATTAACTGTGAAAATCAAAGCATCCAATCTCTCTTCCATAAAAAAAGAGATAGAATTTTTTACATTGGAAGTTAGACGTTCAGTACGAAGGTTTAATTCAGAATCTACAGATTTTTGAATCAGTTGATAGTGTATTATTGTCACAATACAGAGTGGCGATAAGGCTGTAAGCACCAGAATGAAAATACTTGTGGTCCAGAGGTTCCAGTAATCGGTAAAAGTATAAAAAGATTTTAAATGAACATTGTGTCGGTGGAATACCGGCCAGACACTTTTCATGGAGTTTAAAATCTTTGTTAACATTACTTAAGTCTCCTTGATATGTTCCAGAATGGTCATGAGTTTATCGATATTCAGTGGTTTATGGATAAACATATATGCACCAAGCTTATCACATTGCTGCCGATCTTGTTCTGTCCCGTGTCCCGTCAGAATAATGACTGGAATAGCCCGATTAATTTTTTTTATCATAGTCAATACCTTTGTACCGTATATGTCTGGTAACTGAAGATCAAGCAGAATAAGCGTCACTGAATCAGCATAATTTTCAATCCAGTCAAGCGCTGTTTTGCCGTCGTAGCATATTTCACAGCTGCATCCACGCAACTCAATGCGCTTGGCCAGCATGACCGCAAATTTTTTTTCATCATCTATAATCAATATGTCTATGTGTTTCATTTTTTCCATTTTTTTAGTTGACTGTTTAAAAACAATACTTTATAAATGCAATATATCAGGTTGTGTTTCATTTGTAAACAATTAAATTAGGAGATTGATTAAATGTTGAACATATTTAGAAATTCTATCAACCGATTGCTTGTGACGGCAGTGGTTCTTGTATTGAGTTCTCCACTGACTGCTTTTGCAGCTGAACAGGTCTTAATAAATGGCGGTGATAAACCATGGTGGTTCTGGCCGCTTGTCCTATTCTTTTTTTGTTTTATACTTGGTATATTGGCTGTGATGGCCGGTGTTGGAGGAGGAGTGCTTTATGTTCCGCTTGTCAGTGGTTTTTTTCCGTTTCATATTGATTTTGTAAGGGGAGTTGGTTTGATGGTTGCCCTGGCAGGTGCTCTGGCAGCAGGTCCAGGTTTGCTTCGCCGCAACCTTGCAAATCTGCGTCTTGCACTGCCAGTGGCTTTAATTGCATCAACCTTTTCCATTATCGGAGCCATGCTTGGTTTGTATTTATCAGCGCTGAATCCAGATATTATTCAAGTCTGTCTTGGAGCAACAATTGTAGCTATAACTGCTTTAATTGCTTTTTCTAAAAATTCTGAAAAACCAATTGTGACCAAGCAGGATGCCATCAGCCACGCATTGGGCCTGGGTGGTGTTTACTGGGATGAAGGAGCCCGGGAAAATGTTGAGTGGACAACTCATAGAACAATATTGAGCATGGTTATGTTTATTTTTATTGGGCTTGTGGCTGGAATGTTTGGACTTGGAGCCGGATGGGCAAATGTGCCTGTACTAAACCTTATGATGGGAGCTCCTTTAAAAGTTTCTGTTGCAACAAGCAAGTTTCTGTTGTCCATAACAGATACTTCTGCTGCCTGGATTTATATGAATCGGGGTTGTGTCATCCCTCTTATCGGAGTGCCTTCTATTGTTGGGTTAATGCTTGGCTCTTTGTTGGGTGTAAAACTGCTTGCCATTGCCAAGCCTAAAATGATTCGTTATTTTGTCATTGTTGTCCTTTTGTTTGCTGGGTTAAAAGCCATGGACAAGGGGCTTGGTCTCGGGTTACTGGGATAAACAAATTTTGAAAATACATCAATTTAATTCAGGAGTAATATAATAATATGAATACACAAGCTTTGGAATCAAGACCGTCCCAGGAACAGGTTATTTATGCCAATATCTTGGTAATAGGCGTATGGATAGGTCTCGCGGTATTATTTATAACCTATGCTGTTTATCTTTCAGGACTCATGCCGTCCCATGTGGATATATCTCTGGTGACGGGAAACTGGGATAAAGGGGTGCATGAATATCTTGAGATTACCCACTCGCCCCAAGGATGGGGATGGGTATCATTATTGGGAAACGGTGATTTTCTAAATTACATTGGATTTGCATTCCTTGCCTTGATGACTATTTTTTGCTATTTGGTACTATTAAAGGGGTATATTGCAAAAAAAGACTGGATTTATGCTGGAATTGCCTTTCTTGAAATTCTGGTTTTATCCCTTGCCGCCTCAGGATTGTTGGGAAGTGGAGGACACTAATGTTCAGAGAATTATCTTACAACAATTATACTCATAACCTTAGATATGACAATTTAAAAGGTGACCTATGAAAAAAGATAAAATAACTATTTTGCTGGTGGATGACAATGAAAAATTTCTTAACTCCATGGCAAAAAGAGCTAAACTCAAAGATTATAATGTTTTAACAGCATTAAACGGTGAAAAGGCTTTGCAGATAGCCTCTGAACAAACTATTCATGTTGCAGTGGTTGACCAGCAGATGCCGGAAATGGATGGATTGGTAGTCATTACCAAGCTGAAAGCTATTGCACCTGATATAAAAACGCTGCTGCTGACAGGTCATGGGGATGAAAAGCTTAAAGAGGCTACCAAGGCTCTTAACTCTGCATATTTTGATAAAGAAGATATCTCTGGTTTCTGGGATTTTCTGGCTAACCTTTCTTTGGGGGAAATTAATATTTTACTGGTGGATGACAATCCTAAATTTCTTAAAATTCTTGCAGACAGAATAAAGTTGAAAGGTCATGAACCTTTGACTGCTTTGAATGGGAGTGAAGCTCTGCAGATTATGGAAAGCAACCGGATTCAACTTGCTATAGTTGATCAAAGAATGCCTGATATGGATGGTTTGGTACTAATTACACAATTGAAAAAGATTGACCCGACTATCAAAACAATGTTATTGACAGGACATGGAGATGAGAAGCTCAAAGAGGCAACAGAAGCACTCAACACTTCTTATTTTGATAAAGAAGATATGGGAAGTTTCTGGGGCTTTTTTCGTAAAGTCTTAAGAAATCTGGAATCAACAATGGCTGCTGCAGGAATGGCTGAAGGTGGCGATTACGAGGATGCGATAAAAATTGACAGCCCAAAAAAAAAATTAAATGATTAATGTTGTAAAAAAAATTTTACTTGTAGATGATGAAGAGAGGCTGTTGAATTCCATGGGTCAGCGTCTGGCGCTGATGGGATTTGAAGTCATGAAAGCATCATCCGGCACAAAAGCCATTGAAATTGCAAAAAGTAATCAAATTGACCTTGCTATTGTGGATTTGAAAATACCTGATATGGATGGCTTAGTAACCATCAACAGATTACAGGAAATCACTCCGGATCTAAAAACAGTCCTTTTAACAGGATATGGAAGTCAAAAAACAAAACAAAAAACCCAAAAACTTGGTTCAGACTATTTTGAAAAAGACTCAATGGGTGATTTCTGGGATTTGATTAAAGGATTTAAAAATCATGGTAACCTTGTCATGATTAAGCCAACGGATAATAGTTCTCAGTTCCAAAATGAGTATTTACAAAATCATTTAGCTTCTCAACGCACGGATTTTTTGAAGAATCAACCAGAGCATAGATTTGATCAGCAAGGCTCACACAATAATATTTATTCTGGTGGTGAGAGAGTTGAAGATATGCCTAAGATGATCGGTGAAACACTGGGGATGCAAACTCTGCGAAAAAAAATACAACGCATGTCGAGATTGGACTGTACAGTCGTCCTTCAGGGTGAAGCGGGCACAGGGAAAGAGTTAGCTGCCAGAATGATTCATAAGCTGAGTCACAGAAAAAATCAACGATTTCTGGCATTTAACTGTAATTGTTTCAGCAGTGATTTCCATTTTGATGAACTCTTAAGTTCTTTAGAACAATTTTCAAGCCATCAGGGTGTAACAAATTCCAAACTAATGGAGAAGGGGTTTGTTGGGACGATCCTGCTGGATAATTTTGAAATCATGCCCGAGCAGACTCAACAAGAGATGATTAAAATAATAGAAAACAAAGCTGCCTCCCAGTTAACTGATACAGATAAAAAATTATTGAATATTCGCTTTATTGTTGCAACCAATCAAGATCTTAAAAAAAAAGTTGCTGAAGAAAAGTTCAATCAAAATTTATATCGCAGGCTTAATGCCATTGTCCTGCTTGTACCTTCACTGAAAGAACGTCGCGAAGATATTTTTCCGTTATGCAGTTATTTTTTAGATAAATTAAACAGAGAATTTAACAAAAAGATTAAATCTGTTTCTGATGAAGTATTCTCCCTTTTTATGTCCTACCCCTTTCCCGGTAATGTTCGAGAACTAAGACATATCATAGAAAGAGCGGTAATTCTTGCAGATGGTACAACCATTGAGATTAAGCATCTTCCTGAACGGTTTGGTGAAAAAAATGATACTCCTGCTGCAATTGAGAATCACCAATTTCAAACTCTTAATGAAATGGAACAAAACCACATTCTAAAAGCAATTCAATTTACAAATGGCAACAAATCAAAGGCATGCGGTCTGTTAGGAATAAGCCGTGGAGCTCTATGGAGAAAACTCAAGAAGATCAATGAGGAAAAAATCTTTAAGAAAAATCATGGGTAGGTATTAATTCGCCTGAAATAATCATATTTTTTTTAATATAGAAAAGCTTTTATTGACTAAATAATGAATTTTATTTAATCTATGAATATGCTTCAATGATAATTCTTTATCAAATTTAAAAATAAGGAGGATATCATGGCCAAATCTATTCATCAGATAATCGACAAGCAGATCAAAAGATGGGAATTGGAAAAAATAGAAGACAAACCCATTCAGGAATCAATCAATATTATCACCATCTCCAGAGAATCCGGCAGCAAAGGACATGAGGTTGCAAAAAAAATCTGCCTGGAAACAGGGTTTGATTTATTTCATAACGAAATTGTTGAAGCCATGGTTGAAACTTCAAAAACCAGCCGTGTTCTTTTGGAAACCCTGGATGAACGAGGTATGAATATTGTAGATGATATTGTATCCAATTTTATAAATAAGCACCATTTGTGGACAGATGACTATTCTAAACTGCTTTATAAAATACTTACTACCATTGGCAGGCATGGAAATGCAGTTATTCTTGGAAGAGGTGCCAATTGTGTTTTAAAAACCCAAAAAGCTCTTAGAGTAAGAATCGTTGCTCCATTGACACTCAGGTGTGATAATATACAAAAGCAACTTGATATGAACAGGGACTACGCTTTAAAACATATCACCAGTACAGATGCAAACAGAAGTGCTTTTGTAAAAAGATATTTTAATTGTGATGCAAATGATTCTTCAAATTATGACCTTGTTTTAAACACTGCTACCCTGTCCATTGAAAAAGCAGTACAGATAATAAAATGCTCAATCAGTTAATGTCAGACTGTCATATTATCCATTGCTTTTTTCATTTGACGCACAGCCTGTCTTAAGCGCTCTTCATTCTCCACAAGTGCAAGCCGAAGATAGCCTTCTCCCTCTTCACTGAATCCAGTTCCTGGAGCCACTGCAACATTGGCTCGGTCCATCATTTCAATGGCAAACTGCATGGCACCCATTTTATTAAAAGGTTCAGGGATTTTTGCCCACACAAACATGCCGGCTTTTGGTTTGGTGATATTCCACCCTGCTCGTTCAAGACCTGCGCATAAAACATCTCTTCTTGTCTGGTAGATTTGTGCAAGTTCTGGAATAGTATCATCACAATCTCTCAGTGCAATTATACCTGCAACCTGGATGGCTGAAAAAATACCATAATCAAAATAACCCTTTATATTTCCAAGAGCCTGCACAATCTGGGAATTTCCAACGCAATATCCGATTCTCCATCCCGCCATATTATATGATTTTGAAAATGAGCCAAATTCAACACCAACATCCTTTGCACCTTCAACTTCAAGAAAACTTGGGGCTTCATATCCATCAAAGGTTATTTTTGCATATGCAAAATCATTTATAACCATGAATCTAAAGCGTTTGGCAAGCTTGACAATCTCTTTAAAAAATTCTTTATCAGTTACAACACCTGTTGGATTATGGGGATAATTAAGCATGAGAACCCTTGGTTTGGGATAACATGATTCACAGATATTTATAAGTCTGTCAAGAAAGCCTTTTTCCGGTGCTATGGGTATTTTCATTACATTAGCTCCAGCTATCACAGCTGCATATATATGTACAGGAAACGCAGGGGCTGGCACAAGCACGGAATCACCTGGTCCCATAATAGCAAGGCATAAATGGGAGATTCCCTCTTTGGAGCCAATGGTAAAATAGGTCTCTTTTTCCGAGTCAAGATCAACATTGTAATGACGGTTATAATATTTTGTTATCTCAATTTTAAGATGGGGCATGCCCGAGCTTTCCGGATACCTGTGGGATTTTGGATCTTTTGCAACTTCAACAAGTTTTTCAATAACAGCATTAGGTGTCGGGTCCATGGGGTTTCCCATGCCAAGATCAATAACATCGTCACCTTTTCTTCTTTTATCCATTTTCATCTTATTTATCATTCCAAACAAATAAGGTGGCAGTTGATCCATACGGTTTGCAAGACGAACAATATTATTATTTTCCAAGGTATAAACTCCTTTGATTCAATTTAACAACAGCCATATGGCTGTTCTGGTTGGTTGCCACACAAAAAAGTTTGAAAGAATTATAGCTGTTAACTTGTTCTTTCAAGTTAAATGTAAATAAAAGCTTATAACAAATTTTTTAAATTTAAGGAAAGGAAATAAAAATCACCTCAATTGTTTTGTAATATGGTTTGTTGTATGGTTATTTTTAATATATAACTTAACAGGTTTTATTCCGGCATTAAATAATGATTGATTTAAAACCATCTGGAGAGGTTTTTATGTCACAATACATAGGTGCAATAGACCAGGGTACTACCAGTACACGGTTTATCATTTTTGATAAACTAGGCTCTATTATAGGCAAGGGTCAGAAAGAGCACGATCAGATCTGTACACAACCCGGTTGGGTGGAGCATGATCCCGTTCAAATTTGGGAAAACACACAATCCGTTATAAATCAGGCCCTTGAAACAGCCAATGTTACAGGAGAAGATCTTGCAGCAATAGGAATTACAAATCAGAGAGAAACTGTTCTTGTATGGGATAAAAATACGGGAAAGCCTTTTTTTAATGCCATTGTCTGGCAATGTACCAGAACTCAAAATATTTGTAATGAGCTGATAAAAGAAGGGGGTCTGGATCGGTTTAAAAAACAGACAGGCCTCCCTGTTGCCACTTATTTTTCAGGGCCGAAAATAAAATGGTTAATGGATAATATTCCTGAAGTTAAAAAAGCTGTAAATAGCGGCAATGCCATGTTCGGAACCATGGACACATGGATAATATGGAATTTGACAGGTGGAATTGATAATGGTGTCCATGTGACAGATGCTACCAATGCCAGCCGTACAATGCTGATGAATCTTGAAACCCTTGAATGGGATAGGGATATTTTATCTGTGTTTGGGATTCAAGAACATACTCTTCCCAAAATTGTATCTTCGTTAGATGCCAAAGCTTTTGGTAAAACTGTAAAAAACAGACTGTTTAATACAGCTGTTCCAATCAGCGGTGTACTTGGAGACCAGCAGGCTGCTTTATTTGGTCAGACCTGTTTTGAACAGGGAGAAGCTAAAAATACATATGGTACGGGCTGTTTCTTTTTGCTCAATACCGGACAAAAACTTCTGTTTTCAGACCATGGCCTTTTAACTACCATTGGGTTTAAAATAGGCAGTGAAAAACCCTGTTATGCTATAGAAGGTTCCATTGCATACGCCGGAGCCCTTGTTCAGTGGATAAGAGACAACCTGGGACTGATACATACTGCTTCAGAGATTGAAGATCTTGCAAATAGTGTGGAAGATAATGGAGATGTTTATTGTGTTCCAGCATTTTCAGGTCTTTTTGCACCCCATTGGAGATCCGACGCAAGGGGGATAATAGCAGGGCTGACCCAGTTTGCAAATAAGGGCCATATTGCACGGGCAGTGATTGAATCAACAGCATTCCAGACCAAAGACATTGTGGATGCCATCAAAAATGATTTTAAAGAGACCATGGACCTTAAACATCTCAAAGTGGACGGTGGTATGGTAAAAAATAAATTGTTAATGCAGTTTCAGGCCGATATTTTAAATGTTGAGGTAATTGTGCCTAAAGTTGTTGAAACCACAGCTCTTGGAGCAGCATATGCAGCAGGACTTGCTGTGGGTTTCTGGTCAGATTTAAATGATTTAAAGAAGAACTGGGCAATCCAGTCAACATTTTCACCCACAAAAGATAAAGCCTGGAGAGAAAATTTATATTCAGGATGGAAAAAGGCTGTTAAAAGAACCTTGAACTGGACAACAGAATCATAAATAAAACATACAATTTTAACAAATAAGCTTATCAATGTTTACAGGAGAAAAAAATGAGTATTACCATTACACCAATTGGTATCATTGAAACACCGTTTAATGATTTAAAAGGCATGCCCATACAACCATCGGGAGCTGCTGACATAGAGGGTACTATTATTATCAACAAGGAATATGAACAGGGTTTAAGTGATCTTGAAGGGTTTTCACATATTATTTTGCTTTATCATTTCCATCAGTCAAAAGGGTATAATTTAATGGTTACACCTTTTATGGATGATCAAAAAAGAGGTCTTTTTTCCACACGGGCTCCAAAACGCCCTAACCCCATAGGTTTATCCATAGTCCAGCTCATTAAAAGAGAGAAAAACAAAATAAATATTAAAGGGATTGATGTGCTTAATGGAACCCCGCTGATTGATATCAAACCCTATGTACCAGGGTTTGATGCCAGAGAGGTGACAAGGCTTGGCTGGCTTGATAAAAATTATAAAAAATCAGAATCTTTGAAATCCGATGACAGGTTTATAAAAACATAAATTTATGATTGCTGCTGTATAAAAAAAGGACATTTTTTTGACACCAAAATACATATTTAACCGCCAGGAGTTTGCAGGATCCCTTGGAGATCTTGGAACTATTTTACCCATTGCCATTGGAATGATTCTTGTTAACGGACTCAATCCTTCTGGTCTTTTTTTGTCTGTGGGCCTGTTCTATATATTTACCGGACTCTATTATGGTGTCACAGTTTCTGTACAGCCCATGAAAGTAATCGGTGCCTATGCTATTGCAACGGCCATGAGTTCTGACCAGGTTTTGGCAGCTTCCTTATTAATGGGTATAATTTTACTTGTGCTGGGATTAACCGGTGCCATTGATATTATAGGCAAATACACCCCAAAATCAGTCACAAGAGGTGTTCAGCTTTCCACAGGCACCCTTTTGATGGCCCAGGGTGTAAAACTGATGATTGGTACATCTAAGCTCCAGCTCTGGCATCAAATGGCAGAGCCGTATTTGAAGGTTCAATCATTGGGCTCAATACCCATAGGTATTTATATAGGAATTGCAGGAGCAATACTTACCCTGTTTTTACTGGATAATAAAAAATTGCCTGCAGGTCTTGTAATTGTGATTTTTGGGCTTTTTATCGGGTTAATACTGGGAACAAAAGAGGGGTTTGATAAAATTTGTTTTGGATTTTATCTTCCCCAATGGCTGCCTTTAGGGCTTCCCGTAAAAACAGATTTTACCTTTGCATTGTTTGCACTTGTCCTGCCGCAACTGCCCATGACTGTTGGAAATGCTGTTATTGCAAATGCTGATCTTTCCAAGGAATATTTTGGTGAAAAATCCAAAAAGGTTACCTATAAAGGGCTGAGTATCACCATGGCAATTGGTTGTATTTTAAGTTTTTTTCTTGGCGGTATGCCTTTGTGTCATGGTGCCGGAGGACTTGCAGCCCATTATCGTTTTGGAGCCAGGACAGCTGGTTCAAATTTTATGATCGGTATATTGTTTATTCTTCTGGTCCTTTTCCTGGGAACAGGAATTCTGGCTATCATTTATCTTCTACCCATGGCAATCCTGGGTGTTTTATTAATTTTTGCAGGAAGCCAGCTTGCCTTGACCATCCAGGATATTTTCCAACGCAAAGACCTTTTTGTGGTGGTTGTTATTCTCGGGATTACCCTGGCAACAAATTTAGGGTTCGGGGTTCTGGCAGGATTTGGTCTTGCCTATTTATTAAAGTCAGACAAAGTTAAGATATAATCAAAAGAAGACCATTGGTTTAACTTTATGGGAGTATAGATTGCACAATAATGATGATTTAACTGTTAAAGCAGCAGCTTTGACAATTTTTATATGTGTCCTTTTTGGTGCCAATCCCGTGGCCATAAAATTCAGCCTTACAGGGCTGGGTGCTTTTACTGCCGTGGGCATCAGGTTCTCCATTGCAGCCATTGTAATTTTTACCTGGGCAAGGGTTAAAACAACACCGTTAAGGCTCAATAAAAAACAATTATATCAAATGGTGATACTGGCTGCCATTTTTGTTGTTCAGCTCTCCTGTTTTTATCAAGGGCTTAGCAAAACAACTGCTTCCCACGGGGCATTGATAGCCAATGTTCTGCCATTTATCATATTGGTGCTGGCTCATTTTTTTATACCTGGAGATACTATTTCATTAAAAAAAGGAATCGGTATAACCCTTGGATTTATTGGTGTTTTATTTCTGTTTTTTGATGAACAGGATATGACTGGTGATCTAAAAAAAGGTGATTTAATTGTGCTTGCGGCTGTATTTTTGTGGGGTGCAAGTGCAATCTTTGTCAAAAGGATTATTGCTGAATATAATGCGATTCAAATTACCATATACCCCATGATTTTCGGCACACCTTTCTTTTTTTTAGGTGGTTTTTTGTGGGATGACCAAATGATACACATGATCAACCCGGCTGTTGTCAAAGCAATTTTGTATCAGTCTATTGTAACGGCATCTTTTGGATTTATTACCTGGAACAGTCTGCTTCGCAAATTCGGGGCAACAGCCCTGCACTCTTTTATTTTTATCATGCCCCTGGCAGGTGTTCTGTTTGGAGTGCTGCTTTTAAAAGAGACCATCACCCCTCATCTGGTCATTTCAATCGCTTTTATTGTGGCAGCCTTGATTCACCATCAAAAAAATAAAAAACCTCGTTGCGCTTGATGTCTCAAGC
>CAZYDL010000034.1:0-16934 GCA_964646305.1 uncultured Desulfobacula sp.
ATGGTGGGCCGTCACGGGATCGAACCGGGGACCTACTGATTAAGAGTCAGTTGCTCTACCAATTGAGCTAACGGCCCATAAAAACGGTGCAAATCTAACAGCCTATCCCTAAAAAGTCAATATTTTTTTGTTTTTCAGAACTTTGTAAAAAGCAGTTGACCCATTAAATAGAGGTTTGATATATTCAATTGTTTATTTGCTGAATTTAATGATTGTTAAAATAAGGAAAAGGGATATGTCAAAATCAGAAAGTCTTTTTAAAGAAGCACAAAATTTTATTCCAGGTGGTGTTAATTCTCCTGTAAGAGCCTGTGGATCAGTTGGGGGTCAGCCCATATTCATAGAAAGAGGTGAGCTAAGCAAGATTTATGATGTTGATGGAAAAGAGTATATTGATTATGTTTTGTCCTGGGGGCCTTTAATTCTTGGTCACAGGCCTGAATGTGTTATAAATGCCCTGCAAAAAGTCCTTGAAACCGGTACAAGTTTTGGTGCTCCTACTCAACTTGAAACCAAGCTTGCCCGTCTTGTTATTGATATGGTGCCTTCCGTGGAAAAAATCAGAATGGTAAATTCCGGTACTGAAGCCACCATGAGTGCTATTCGCCTTGCCCGCGGGTATACTGGAAGGGATATAATTATAAAATTTGACGGCTGTTATCATGGTCATGCTGATACTCTTCTTGTTGCTGCAGGCTCAGGTATTGCAACTCTTGGTATTCCAGGCAGCCCTGGTGTGCCTGAAGCTGTTATTTCCAATACATTGTCCATAAAGTTTAATGACATAGAAGGTTTTATCAAAATAATGGAAGAGATGGGTGATAAGGTTGCAGGGGTTATTGTGGAACCTGTTGCCGGCAATATGGGAATGATACCTCCAATAAAGGATTTCCTTGAAACTTTGCGGGAATATACTTTAAAATTTGGATCTGTTTTGATATTTGATGAAGTCATGACAGGGTTCAGGGTAGCTCAAAATTGTGCCCAGGGCTTGTTTAACATAGCTCCTGATCTGTCGTGTTTTGGCAAAGTCATTGGCGGCGGACTTCCTGTGGGTGCATATGGTGGACAAAAAGAAATTATGGATAATATTGCACCTGTTGGAAAAGTATATCAGGCTGGCACTCTTTCGGGCAACCCCCTGGCAATGGCAGCAGGAATAGCTACTTTGACTGAACTTCAAAGCAAAAGTGTTTATGAAGAACTCGATAAGAAAACTGAGAAACTCATGAATGGGTTGCAATCAGCTGCAGATGATGCTGGAGTCAGTTTAAAGACAAATCATCTGGGTTCAATGGCAGGATTCTTTTTTTCCAGTGAAGATATTTTTAATTTTGATGAAGCTAAATTATGTGACCTGGACAAATTTGCAAAATTTTATACAATTATGCTTGATAAAGGTGTTTATCTTGCCCCGTCTCAATTTGAAGCCTGCTTTTTATCCCTTGCACATTCAGATGATGATATTGAAAAAACAATTATTGCTGCCCAAGAAGCCATGGCAGCCCTTTAAAAAACTATGAAAACAAACACAGATAAAAATATAAAAGCAATTCATAAGAAGAAAAAGAAAATTCATCTGGTAGCTGCCTGTGGAACCGGCATGGGCACCCTGGCTTGTATTTTAAAAGAGATGGGATATGAAGTATCAGGTTCTGACCAGAATGTTTATCCTCCCATGAGTGATTTTTTAAAAGAAAAGGGGATTAAACTTTTCAAAGGGTATGACCCTGGAAACCTTGATCATAATCCTGATCTGGTAATTATTGGCAACGTAATAACAAAAGAGAATATTGAAGCTAAAGCTGTAATGCAAAAGGGTTTTAAATATTTGTCCATGCCCCAGGCAGTAAATAAATTTATTGCAAAGGATAAAAAGATTATTCTGGTTACAGGAACCCATGGAAAGACTACTACAGCTTCAATCATGGCACATATGCTATATGTTGCCGGCATGGACCCCTCTTTTATGATTGGCGGTATTTTAAAGGATTTCAATTCAAGTTTTAGAATAGGAAAAGGCCAATATATGGTGATTGAAGGGGATGAGTATGACACTGCCTTTTTTGATAAAGGTCCAAAATTCATGCATTATGACCCTGATATTACAATTATAACAGGAATTGAATTTGATCATGCAGATATTTTCACAGATATTGATCACATTAAACAGATTTTTGTGGATTTTATAAAAAAAATAGAGAAAACAAGCCATATTATTGCCTATGATGACAATGATAATTTAAACCAGGTTCTGAAGCTGTCCTGTCCTGATTCTCTGGAAAAATATGGAAAACTGGCACAATGGTCCTTTTCCAATTATAAACAGCAAGACTCCAAAGCTTATTTTGATGTGCATGGTTTAAATAAAATTTATCCAATTCAAACAAATATCTTGGGAGAGCATAATATTAATAATTGTCTGGCCTGTTTAGCTGTTGCCAATAAAATCGGTATTGGTTATGACAATATTTTGAATGCATTAAAAACTTTTTCCGGTATAAAAAGGCGCCAGGAAATTCGTGGTATAAAAAATGGGATAACCATAATGGATGATTTTGCCCATCATCCCACAGCAGTCAGAGAAACTATTAATGGTATTAAGCCTTTTTACAAAAAGGGGAGAATCATTGCTGTGTTTGAGCCAAGAACCAATACAAGCATGAGGAAATTTTTCCAGGATATTTATCCGGATTCTTTTTTAAGTGCTGATATTGTATGTGTATGCAAGCCCCAAATTAAAAAAAATATACCTTTAAAGGATAAGTTTTCCACAAAACAACTTGTTATGGATATAGAAAAAAAAGGTATTAAAGCATATCATTTTGAAAGCAGTAGCAAAGTGATAAGTTTTCTTGTTCCAAAATTAAAATCAGGAGATCTTGTTTTAATCATGTCAAATGGGGGTTTTGATGATATCCATCTGAAATTGCTTGAGAATATTGAATGAGTGCGCCAGATAAAAAAAAAATAATTATGAGGATTTTGGGAATAGGGGCTTTTCATGCTTTTTTGTATCTATATCTTGTTCCTTTTGTGATTTATCCAAAATTTGGTAATCATGGATTTCAATTCACTATTATCATTGCAATTATTATTTCCATTGCTATCTTTGGCACAATGTTTATTTCAAAACAAAATAGAGGAGATAAAAAAAATGAAAAGTATTGAGAAAATGGAGTGGGAGTCCAAATACAGTGTTGGTATTGAAGAGATTGACAATCATCAAAAAAAAATGTTTGAGTTGTTCAATGAATTGATTGATAAAAAAGAGGAGAGATTAGAAACCAAAGAATATATAAATATGATTGCCAGGATAAATGAGTACAGCAGATTATATTTTAGTACTGAAGAGAAACTTTTGAAAAAAAATGGATATCCTGATTTTGGAGAACATGCAAAAGTCCATCGCAGTTTCACCAAGAGTTTTATCAGTCTGCGTCGTGAGATTTCTGAAGATGTGGAAAATTTAAGCTATGATGTTATTAATGAACTGAGAAGCTGGATGACAAACCATATACTTACTTTTGATTCGCTCTATATACCTTTTGTAAGGATAAATCAGTATGTTAAAGAGAAAACACTAAATAGAAAAAATTAAAGTCTTTTTTATCATCTGACGATGATATGGACAGGCAAATAATTATTATCAATACAAATAGTGTGAACAATACTATGACATTTGAATACAAAATAATACCTGTCCAAAATGAAGAGATTGATTCTTCTTATAAAATTGATGGTTTTTCAAAAAGAAAAAAAACCATCACCAGAAAATTTAAAAAGGATCGAAGAAGACATAGTAATGACAGGCGAAGCAGCGTAAGAAATGGTGTTGTAGTGCAGCTATCTTTTAAAGCTAAATTTAACAGACGCAGAGGTGCAGATAGAAGAAAATACCACTTTACAAAAATATTTGCCTGAATATTTAATCTGTTTTAAAAACATTTCCCTTTATTTTTTATCTTGTTTAATCTTTCTTAATTGATAATATCTAAGACTCTTATATTTAATTCTAATTTTTACCAAACAAAAGCTGAGCACATTGGCATTTTGCAGCAGTATGTCGGAGAAATATATGGGGAACATATATACAGCATTTGAAATTAAAAATCTGTTTGAACTGCAATTTTTTTCCAGTTTGGATTATTTTTTTGCAAGGTCAATGGAAAGAGCATTTGATGAAAAAGAACCTGTTGCCCTTGTATCCTGTGCACTGGTTTCCAAAGTATTATTGGAAGGGCATATCTGTCTTGATATCAAGGAAGTATCAAATACCATTGTATCTGTTTCAAGAAATAGTGATGTAAAAATACAATACCCTGAATTTGATACCTGGTTAAGGGCATTGGAAAATTCAACAATGGTTTCTGATACAATAGCTACTCCTCTGGTGCTGGATTCAAATTTCAGACTCTATTTTGCAAAATATTTTGATTTGCAGACTCGTTTGATATCCAATATAGCCCAGAGGTTCTCGTTAAAAGCTTTTACAATGCCGGAATCAATAATTGATGAAATGCTTGCAAGCAGTTTTAGAGGTTCTGATCAACATATTTTAAATCAGAAAAATGCAGTAAAAAATGCAGTGCTTAATAATTTTACCATTATTTCAGGGGGCCCTGGAACAGGTAAAACATTTATTATATCCATTATAAAAAAAGTATTAATATCATATGCTTTAAAATATGATCTTGTGCAGCCAAAAATTATTTGTGCTGCCCCAACGGGAAAAGCTGCATCAAAAATGGATAATGGCCGCACAATCCACTCTATTTTAAAACCATTAAAAGATAAACCTGGATTCCATTATAATAAAAACAATCCTTTGCTGCTTGATGTGATGATAATAGATGAAGCTTCAATGATTGATATTTCATTATTGACAAGGCTTCTTGAAGCAATCCCTGTTAAAGCCCAAGTGATTATTCTTGGAGATATCCATCAATTGTCATCCATACAGGCTGGGTCAGTACTCAAAGATATTTGCAGTGTTAAAAATCTCTCTTCCAATATTTTTTTTCTTGAATATAATTTTAGATCCAAGGGTAAAACAGGAATAGAAAATTTTTCAAAAGCTGTTAATAACAATGATTATTCGAGTTTAGAATCTATTTTGACCTCAAAAAAATATCCTGATCTTCTGTTTGTGCCTTTTAAAGGTCGCGGTCTGCCATCTGGTTTTATTGATAAGTATATTATTAAAGGCTTTCAATCATTTTTAAATGCCCAGACCATGGAAGCTGCACTGGATGAGCTGGACTCTTTTAAAATATTATGTGCTCACAATTCTGGGGAATATGGAACATTACAAATTAATCATGTTTGCGAAAAGATTTTGCGGTCTGCCCATAATTTTGATATACACAAAAAACCTTTTAAAAAAATCATAATGATAAAAATCAATGATTATAAAAAAGGTTTATTTAACGGTGATACTGGCATCTGTTTTAGTAAAAAAAGGGATAGCAAGGCATTTTTTAAAGATTTTGATGGGAATATAAAACAATATCAGGCTTCAGATCTCCCAGACAATGATACAGCTTTTGCAATAACAATTCACAAAAGCCAGGGATCTGAGTTTAAAACTATTTTAATTATACTGCCTGACAAGCTTTCCCCTGTACTTACGAGGCAATTATTATATACAGGAGTAACAAGGGCAAAAGAAAAAGTGATTATTATGGGAGATTTAAATATAATTAAAAAGGCCATGTGCATGTCTGTGAAGAGAAATTCTGGACTGACTGAATATCTCAACAATATGTTAGAAATTGCTGATGAGTGAGCGCTTTTTTTTGAGCCTTGATTTCAGCGTTGGTCAACATTAACTGCCATGGGGCAGATCTGGTCTCACATTTGCTCAACAATATCCTGAAGGTAAGAAACCAAAACATGAAAAAATCAAAGCATTTAGCTTGTTTTTTCATATAAATAAGAGAGAAAATAATTTGAAAAATAATCAATCAATTTCAGAAAAAATCTGGCAATTTTTTTGTTCAGTAAAACTGACTGTTACTACACTTGTGCTTCTGGCACTGACCTCAATTATTGGAACTATTATTCTTCAGAACGGCTCAGATTCTGACTATATAAGGCTTTATGGAGAAGCTTTTTCTAAAATTATCAAGGTTTGTATATTTGATGATATGTATCATGCCTGGTGGTTTCTGGGCTTGATAATAATTTTATGTGTTAATCTGGTTGTATGCTCAATTGAAAGGCTCTCCACCACCTGGAAAATTATTTTCCCGAAAAAAATCAAATTTAATGCTGAAAGATTCAGGAGACAAAAAAATCTTGAGACATTTACTATTAAAAAAGACCTTGCAACTTTATCCTCAAGCTATGAAGTTTTTTTATCTAAAACCATTGGTAAGGTGATAAAAGAAGAGACTTTAGATTCTACCTTACTCTATGCTGAAAAAGGAAGATGGACAAGAATTGGTGTTTATGTTGTGCATTCCAGTATTCTCCTGCTTTTAATGGGTGCATTAATCGGCATGGTATTCGGGTTTAAAGCAAGCTTGAATCTGGATGAAGGCAAGACTTCTGATACTGCTGTTATTGTAAAAAACAGGGAAATTGTAAACCTTGGATTTTCCATTAAATGCAATAAATTTGATGTGAAATTTTATGATACTGGTGCTCCTGAAGAATTTAAATCTAATCTCACCATTATTGAAAATGGTAAAGTAAGTTTCACAAAAGATATCCTTGTGAATCACCCCCTGAGATATAAAGGCATTAATATTTTTCAATCTTCCTATGGAACTGCAGCACCGGACTCTGCCCATGTGGATATTGTCAGGTTGTCAGATAAGAGTGTTACACATTTATCCATAAAAATTGGAGAAGAGATTAAATTGCCGGGTGATGAGGGTTTATTTAAACTTGAGGGTTTTCTGCCCCATTTTGATTTCAGGGGGCATAACCTTGGGGAAGCTTTTATAGGGAGAATTACACTAAAAGACAGTGAGAGTTTTCAAATTGGTATCCCTGTAAAATTTCCTACTTTTGATAAAATGAGAAAGGGGAAATTTGCCTTTGTTGTTAAAGAGTTTGAGCAAAAATATTATACCGGCCTTCAGATAACCAAAGATCCTGGAGTGTGGTATGTTTATTCAGGGTTTATTTTAATGATCATTGGATGCTGGGTGACTTTTTTCATGTCCCATGAATCCTATTTGATTGAAATTGTAAAAAAACAGGGTAAAACTTCCAGGGTATGCATCTCAGGTACAACCAATCGAAACCAGCAGAGCCTGAAATTAAAAATTAAAAAATATGTCACTAAAATAAAGGGAAAATAACTCTTATGGACAGTTCTTTATCATTATCATTGGCAACATTTATTTATGCACTGGCCTCAATTTTTTATATTGGATCCTTTTCCTTTAAGAAAACAATTCTTGCAAAGATTGGATTTATTGTTCTGATCATTGGTTTTTTATTTAACACTGGTGGAATTATTTTAAGATGGATTGAATCCTACCAGATTGGCTATGGTCATGCCCCCTTTGCAAATATGTATGAATCCCTTGTGTTTTTTTCCTGGACTGTTGCCATATTGTATATCTTTGTTGAGTTTAAATACAAGGAGAGCATAATAGGAGTTTTTGCCTCTCCCCTTGTATTCCTTGCCATTGCCTATGCCTCTCTTTCTCCTGATATCAGCAGTGCGATAACTCCTTTAATTCCAGCTTTAAAAAGTAATTGGCTCATTGCCCATGTCATAGCATGTTTTCTTGGTTATGCTGGATTTGCCGTGGCATTTGGTTTCTCTATCATGTATTTTGTAAAACCCCAAAACCCTGAAGCCAAATCCATATTTGCCAAACTCCCCTCCTGGGATCTCATAGATGAATTAACTTATCAAATGGTTGTTTTTGGTTTTTTATTTCTTACCATTGGCATTATCACAGGTGCAGTCTGGGCAAATTCTGCCTGGGGTAAATACTGGAGTTGGGATCCTAAAGAGACCTGGTCTCTTATTACCTGGTTTGTTTATGCTATCTTCATGCATTTGAGAATGATGAAGGGCTGGCAGGGGAGAAAACTTGCCATGGTGTCTATTATAGGTTTTCTGGCAGTAATGTTCACCTATTTTGGAGTCAATTTTCTGCTCTCAGGACTCCATAGTTACGGATAGCATCTGCAACCATGGGACAAATGGCCAGTAAATAAATTTATTTAATCAGCATAAACTCTTTTGTGAATCCCAATGATTTAATTTTTTTTAGAATCAAAGAAGTTGGGGTTCCAAGAGAAGACTATGTTCACAAATCAGTATTTTATGATAGTTTATAACTCTCTTGCATTGCTGTTTTGCTTCCTGTCTACCCATTATTCAACTTAATTTGTCTTGACAAGAAAACCAGATATTAATATAGATTAGTCCGATTTGTAGATATCATGGCAGGACAACTTTATATTGCTGTTTCTGCCATGGAAAAAGTCTAAAGTTTTTTAACTTGGACATAATGGTTAAAGTATCATCAACATATTAATTTGATGGAGTTTTCATGAGTGAAATAGAAAACAAAGCTGAAAATGATTCAACAATAAGTGCAGGGGAAAGGATTACCCAGAAAATAAAAGATGATAAAGGCTTGGGCCAGGGTGTCATCCTTTTTATTATTGCGTTTGTTGTATGTTTTGCAGGCAGCGCCATGCTGTTTCCTAAACTGCTTTATTCTAAAAAAGAGCAGCCCTTTAATTTTGATCACTATCTTCATGTCTATGAAGCAGGAGATTGTGATGCATGTCATTATTTAAGAGAAGACGGAAGTTTTTCAGGAATTCCTAAGCTTGAGACATGTCTGGAATGCCACGTTGAAGAACCTCTTGGGGTTACAGATGATGAAGCTGTATTTGTTAAAGAGTATCTGGTAAAGGACAAAGAAATTCCCTGGCATGTTTATGCAAAACAGCCGGACTGTGTATTCTTTTCCCATGCTGCCCATATGGACGCTGGAACAGGCATGGATTGTAAAGAATGCCATGGCCCCATAGAAGAGACAAAAACTTCAAGACCTTACGAAGAAAACAGAATTACTGGTTACAGCCGTGATATCTGGGGTAAAAACATCTTTGGAATTAAGAAAAATTCCTGGGATCGTATGAAGATGGATGACTGTGCAAAGTGCCACAAAAAGGAAACAGGCCATCAGGGTTATTGTTTCCAGTGTCACAAATAAAAACCAAAAACATGAGACTTTAAACTTAAATGAGGAATTATTTATGAAAGTTGACAGAAGAAGCTTCTTGGGATTGGGACTTGGCGCAGTTGCAGGTGTTGCAGTTTCACCTGTGGGTTTAAAACTTACAGATGATTCTTCCATCTGGACCCAGAACTGGCCATGGACTCCTGTCCCTGTTGACGGAAGAGTAAATTATGAAAAATCGGTGTGCAGTCTTTGCCCTGGAAGTTGCGGTATAAGCGTTAGAAAGATTGATAACAGACCGGTAAAAATAGAAGGCCTTGGCGGTTACCCAGTAAATGATGGAGGAGCTTGCCTCCATGGCATTGCAGGCCTTCAGTATTTGTATGATCCAGCAAGGATTAAAACACCATTGAAAAAGAATGGTGATAAATTTGAAAAAATATCCTGGGATGATGCCATTGCCATTGTTGCAGGGAAACTTAAAAGTATCAGAGAAAAAGGAACTCCGGAAAAACTTGCCTGTATAACAGATAAAGATCAGGGCTCAGTACCCGGCTTATTTAAAAGACTGCTCAAAACATTTGGTTCGTCTGAATTTTATACCATGCCAAGTCTTGAATCATATCTTGAACTGACAGCATCAACACTTCACAGCAAGGGTAATACCATTGCTTTTGATCTTGAAAATTCAAATTTCGTGTTGAGCTTTGGTGCAGGTATCATTGAGGGCTGGGGCTCTCCTATTGCCTGTTTTAAGGCAAACGCTTCAAGAAAAGCCAGACATGCAAAACTTTATCAAATTGAGCCGCGTCTGTCCAATACTGCTGCCAATGCAGATAAATGGATTCCTGTAAATCCTGGTACAGAGGCAGATCTTGCTCTGGGCATGTGTGCTGTAATTTTGAAAAAGAATCTTTTTGACGGCAGTGCCACAATAGATTTCAAAGGTGGTTTTAATAAATTTGCTGCAATGCTGAACAGGGAGTATTCAGTTTCAAAAACTGCTAAAATTACAGGTGTCAAAGCTTCTGATATTGAAAAAACAGCAATTTTATTTGCAAAGGCTAAAAAACCAATTGCAGTTTTTGGCAGAGGCAGAGGTGATGGAGCCCAGAGTTTAAAAGAACTTGCAGCAGTGCATATGTTAAACTGTCTTGTTGGCAATATTAATAAAAAAGGCGGTGTGTTTGTTAAACCTGTAAGCCAATACCTTGACTTTCCTGCTGAATCCATGGACAACGTTGCCTACGCTGGGAGCGGCAAAAATAAAGCAGCCGGCACTGTTAATCAGCTTTTTGAAAAAATTGATAAAAGTTCACAAGCTTTGATCGAAGCTCTTTTTGTCTACAATGCAAATCCTGGTTATAATCTTAATGATTCAAAAAAAACTAAAGAGACACTGGGTAAAATCCCTTTTAAGGTCAGCTTTTCATCATTTCTTGATGAAACTGCCATGCTGTGTGATATTATTCTGCCAAGCCATACTTTTATGGAACGCCTGGAAGATGTCCCTTCATGTGCAGGGTTTGCCAAAAAAGTTGTGGGTCTTTCCAGACCAATCATAAAGCCTGTGTTAAATACAAAACACCCCGGGGATTCAGTGATTTTGATTGCAAAAGCCCTTGGCGGTGATATTGCAAAGAGTTTTGAATGGGCAAACTATGATAAATGCCTTAAAAGTGTGGCTTCAAACATTTGGACACCCTTGTCAAAGAAAGGATTTATTGTCATTTCTAAAGGAACCCCTGCAGGCAGACCTTTGGTAAATGTTTCATTCCTTGCCAAAAATCCAGCAACCATAAGCGCAAAAGGTGATTATGCCCTTACACTGATTCCAATTGATAATATGAGGCTAATCAGTGCCGGCATTGCTTCTTCTCCCTTTGCAATTAAGACTGTTTCAGATACGGTAATTAAAGGCAAAGATATTGTTGTGGAGATTAATCCTTTAACAGCTAAAGGTTTAAAAGATAAAGGATTTGCAACTTTAACAACACCCATGGGAACAGCCAGAGTTAAAATAAATATGAATGAAGGCATGATGCCGGGTGTGATAGGAATGGTTAGAGGACTTGGTCATACTTTTGATAATAAATATGTATCAAATAAAGGTGTTAATATTAATGGCTTGATAGGTCAGGTGATTGAACCTGGTTCAGGACTTGATGCTGCCTTTGGAATTAAAGCAAAACTTGTTGCAGCTTAAAACTCCAAAGTTTAAAACATCAAGGATAAATTGTTAAAGAGGTTTTTAAATGACACAAGACAATCATAATAATGGATATAAGTTCGGAATGGTTATTGATCTGGACAAATGCACAGGGTGCGGCTCCTGCATGGTTTCATGCATGGCGGAAAACAATGTTCCGTTTAAGGAGGATGAATCCAATAAAAAGGATAGTATCACCTGGATGCGCGTTTATAAATTAAATAATGGCAAATCCTTTCCTGATACAGAGATAGCTTATCTGCCAAGGCCCTGCCAGCATTGTGGAGGAGAAGGCGACCATGGTCATTCACCATGTGTCTCTGTCTGCCCTGCAACTGCTACGGACTATGGCTATGATACAGGAATCGTCAGCCAGATTTATACACGCTGCTTTGGATGTAGATATTGCATGGGAGCATGCCCTTATCATGCAAGATATTTTAACTGGTGGGACCCAAAATGGCCTGAAGGTATGGAAAAATACCTGAGTCCTGATGTCTCTCCGAGAATGCGTGGAATTGTGGAAAAATGCAGCTTTTGCTACCACAGATACCAGGCTGCAAGGGATAAGGCCTATTATCATGGTGATAAAGATCATATCAAGGAAGAGGATTATCAGACTGCGTGCACCACAGCATGCCCTGCCAATGCCATTGTATTTGGCGATTTGAATAACTCTGCCCATAAAGTACACCAAATTGTAAAACCTGATCCCCATCCTGATTCAAGAAACAAACATGTTGTTGGGAAATCAAGAAACCCTAAAGTATTCAGGCTTCTTGAGAGACTTGGGACAAATCCAAAAGTCTATTATCTTTCAGAACGGGAATGGGTAAGAAAACTTGGAGATCATTATCTTGAAGGTGAATGGGACAAGATAAAGAATCATCATGGAACAACATCCCATGGTTAAAATATTCAAAACATATCACAGGAGTGAATAAATATGGATTCTGCATTAATACCTGAAGGTGCAAAACGCTGCTCTCTGCCCAAATTTTCCATTGGGATGGCCATTGTCGGGGCTGTTTTGCTTTGGGGTGTCTGGGCAATGTTCCTCTGCTGGTTTAAAGGCTTGAACCAGACCAATATGAATGATTACTATGGGTTTGCCCTGTGGATTTGGGCTGATCTTGCGGTAATTGCTGTTGGAGGTGGGGCATTTTTTACAGGCATGTTAAGATATATCTTTAATATTAAAGAACTCAAAAATATAATCAATTTTGCTGTGATTATAGGGTTTATCTGCTATAGTTCAGCACTGTTGATCCTTGCCATTGATATTGGACAGCCGCTTAGAGGGTGGTTTATTTTCTGGCATGCCAATATTCATTCAATGTTAACGGAAGTTGCTTTCTGTCTGTCATGTTATTTTGCTGTATTAACCATTGAGTTTATTCCCAATATCTTAGAAAACAGGCAGGCTAATAAAGTGCCTTTTTTTCACCATCTTGCCCATAATATGCACGGAATCATGGTTATCTTTGCTGCAACAGGAGCTTTTCTCTCCTTTTTCCATCAGGGATCTCTTGGTGGTGTTGCAGGTGTTATGTATGGTCGTCCTTTTGCTGTCAGAGAAGGTTTGTTGGTCTGGCCATGGACATTTTTCCTGTTTACATGGTCTGCGGCAGCTTACGGACCCAGCTTTACTCTTCTTGTGACAAAAATTACCGAGGTGATTACAGGTAAAAAACTTGTTAAAGATAATGTAATTTTTCTTCTTGCTAAAATATCAGGCTGGATGATTGTAACCTATATCATAGCAAAGATTATTGATACTGCGTACTGGGCATTTGTAACAGCACCAAGTCTTGGATTTAAACTCAGCCATTTTTATACGGACAACAGCTTCTATGGATACTGGATTCTGATTACTGAAATTGTAATATGCGGTATTGTTCCAGGTGCTATTCTGGTCATCAAATCCACCCGTGAAAATCCAACACTGCGTCTTGTTGCAATTATTCTTGGCACAATTGGTGTCTGTCTGAACCGCTGGGTCATGGTGCTTCAGATTATGGCAGTTCCTGTAATGCCTTTTGATACATGGGCACTTTATATTCCAAGCTGGCAGGAGGTTGCCACCACAGTTTTGCCTGTTGCATATGGAATTATGTTGATTGCTGTTGCCTATCGTTATCTTCCTGTATTTCCACAGGAGAAGGAACTTAATTAATGTTTGAACGAAAACTCACTCATCAGCGGCGTTGCTGCAAAATTTTTAACGCCTTGTATATGGACAATTTTGTGAGCATGCGCTCCTCTGCGAGCCATCCAAACATGAGGTTATAAAAACTACTGAAATATTTTATATAGGGGAGGAAAAATATGTTTCCTTTTAGTTTCGAATGGATCTGGGATATGGGTCATATGGTTTTTTTTGGTGGATTATGGTATGCTGTTGGCATCCTGAGTGCCGGCATGTTATACGTTATTTTAAAGGCTGCCTGGGATACAATGAGTGAGTCTACAAATAATAGTGGTGAATCCCATTAAATATTGATATTAAAAAAATAGAGATTTGATTTGAATAAGGCGCATTTATAAAGCTTAGTAAAAAAAGTTTTTGAGTGCGCTTTTTTTTTATTTAAAAGATTAAATTTTATATTTTTAATAAATACAATTATCCACAATTAAAACCTTTAAACTGCAAATTTAAAAATAGACAAGTGGCACAATTAAAAGGACATATAGAAAGAGTTACCTTTTCAAGCGAAGAAACCGGCTTTTCTATTTGCAAGCTAAAGGTAAAAGACCAGAGAAATCTTGTTGCCATTGTAGGTAATATGGTCAATCCAAATCCCGGCGAGTTTGTAGAAGTACAGGGTAAATGGATAATGCATCCAAAATTTGGAAACCAGTTTAAAATTCATCAATATAAAACTCTTGTACCTGCAACTCAATCAGGTATTCAAAAATATCTTGGATCTGGTCTTGTTAAGGGCATAGGCCCTGTCATGGCAAAAAGGATTGTCAAAAAATTCGGTATTAAATCCCTGGATATCATTGAAAAAGATATTGAAAGATTAGATGAAGTTCAGGGCATTGGCAAAAAAAGAATAATAATGATTAAGACAGCCTGGGACGAACAAAAAGAAGTCAGATCTGTAATGCTTTTTTTGCAATCCCATGGAGTAAGCCCTGCCTATGCAGCTAAAATTTTTAAAACCTATGGCCAGGATTCAATTAATATTGTCAAAGAAAATCCTTACAGGCTTGCACAAGATATCTTTGGCATAGGTTTTATTACAGCCGATAATATTGCCCAAAAACTTGGAATAGAAAAAGATGCTCCCCAGCGCATTGAAGCAGGGCTTGAATATGTTTTGCACCAACTTGCTGATAAAGGTCATGTCTGTTACCCCTATAAAGAGCTTTGCGATAAAATTCAAGAGATGCTTGAAGTCGAATTTAATCTTGTTTTAAAGGCTGTTGCAGACTCTTTTACTGCCGACCGTATTGTCATTGAAGATATAAATGAAACCATTCAAAGTTTTCAAGAGAATAGAAAACTGGTTTTTTTGAAAAAGTTCCATGTTTGTGAAACAGGTATATCACACAATTTCAAGCGTATAAAAAACGCTTCTAAAAGTATTCGTACAATTGATTCTGGTAAAGCTGTTGAATGGATTAAAGGGCAGATCAAGATGACGCTTGCAAAGCAGCAGGAGCTTGCTGTTAAAAAAGCTCTTGAAGAGAAGGTTTTAATAATTACAGGCGGACCTGGAACCGGCAAAACAACAATAATTAATGCAATTATTAAGATTTTGAAAAAAGCAGGTGCAAAAATTTTACTTGCAGCTCCCACGGGAAGGGCTGCAAAGAGAATGAGTGAAACAACCTGGGAATATGCCCAGACCATTCATAGAATGCTTGATTATTCCATGAAAAAACACGGGTTTAAAAAAGATAATAAAAACTCTTTAAAATGTGATGTGCTGATTATTGATGAAGCTTCCATGATTGACACTGTTTTAATGCATCACTTATTAAAAGCTGTTCCTTCAAAGGCCACTCTTATTCTTGTGGGAGACATTAATCAACTGCCTTCTGTGGGACCTGGAAATATATTAAGCGATGTTATTGAATCTAAAACTTTCAGTGTTGTAACCCTTGATACAATTTTTCGCCAGGCAAAAAAGAGTCTTATAGTTGTAAATGCACACAGAATTAATGAAGGTATGTTTCCATTTATTTCCAAGGGTGACAAAAAAAGTGATTTTTATTTTATTCAAAAAGAGACCCCGGAAGAAGTATTAAGCACCATAATTGAACTGGTACAAAAAAGAATCCCCAATGAATTTAATTATGATCCTGTAAATGATATTCAGGTTTTGACTCCAATGCATAAGGGCATTGCAGGAGCAGGCAATCTTAATAATGAACTACAGAGTGTGTTAAATAAAAACAGACAGGTTCTTCAAAGGGGGAACAGGGAATTTAAGGTTTCAGACAAGGTAATGCAGATAAAAAATAATTATGACAAGCATACCTATAATGGAGATATCGGCAGAATCACAGATATTAATTTTATTGATCAAAAAGTGATGATTGAATTTTATTCAAAACAGGTTGAGTATGATTTTTCAAGCCTTGATGAAATTATTCATGCCTATGCTGTTTCCATACATAAATCCCAGGGGTCAGAGTATCCGGTCGTAATTATTCCTGTTGTTATACAGCACTATATTCTTTTGCAGAGAAATTTGATTTATACAGCCATTACAAGGGGTAAAAAACTTGTTGTGCTTGTTGGAACAAAGAAAGCCCTTGCCATGGCAATCAGGACTGTTAAATCGTCCCAGCGCCATACACGCCTTAGACATCGGTTGGCAGAATAATAAAAATACCCGGGAGTTTTTTTAAATCCAACTCCCGGGCATCATAAAGGTACTTGTCTTAATCTTTAGTTGTCAATTTTCAATCTAATTGATTGTTATCTGTTTGAGCTCTTCCTTGGTATTGTCTTTTTTCAGGGTCAGCTTGAGAACACCATCTTTAAATTCAGCATTAACATCATCAATAAGGACATCATCGGAAAGGTTAAAGGCACGTTTGAAACTCCCATATGTTCTTTCTCGCCTGTAATAATTTTCTTTTTTCTCCTCATCTTTAATTTTACGTTCACCTTCAATTGTCAAAACTCTCTCTTCAATTTTTACAGAGATATCCTCTTTTTTTAATCCTGGCAGTTCAATGTTTAGAACCACACTATCTTTTTCATTCAGGATATCCACTGCAGGATACCAGGATTCACTGTCCTTTGTTTTAAAAACAGAATCATTGAAAAAATCATTGAAAGAATTTCCCCAGAAAGCCAGTTCATTTAAAGGATTGTATTTTACAAGTCTCATAATTTTTTTCTCCCTCTATTTTAGTATTACCATTGGTTTGTGTTCATCATTTTATTATCATACTCTGTTTCACTTGAAACAAACTTAAGTATAAAATAAAATGAGTCAAGTAAATAATGATATTTTTTTGATATATTACTAAAATAAGTTTCAGTTAAAAAGTAATGCGATAAAATTATAGCTTTACAGAATTTAAAATAGCAG
>CAZYDL010000035.1:0-15287 GCA_964646305.1 uncultured Desulfobacula sp.
ATCTTTGAATAATGTTCAATTTTGTTTTAGTGTAAGGAAGATGAAAATTATAACCAGAGGAATACATAAAGTATTTTGAGGATTATTATTCAACAATCTTAAAGAGTTTTTTAGCCAATATTTTTTGTTACTCTTTGTATGTTGCCAAAGGGTAGTAGTAAAAACAAATTCAGATTATAGAATATCAAGTTTTTCCAATGTCTTATTCAATGGAATGCCTTCTTTATCATAACCCCTGAGTTTGTAATATTTTGGGAGCATTCTATCCAAGGGTACTACTTTTTTATCAGGATCAGAATCTCGACCCTGTTTAAGAAGCCTGCCGGGAAGCGTATCGTCATGACGATTGATACCTTCACGGGTGTTCATATAGCGTTCTAAAACATGGACTCTCTCTCCCGCCTTAATAAATTCAGTACTGGAGAGATTTATGCCGGTAACTGAGTTCCACAGTTTATTATAGATGGAAAAATCAACAAGAGGTATCGCTGCCATGGGAAGATATTGCATGAGCAGTCCCAATATGAGGTCAGGTGTAAATTTGGATAATGGAGATTCCATGAGAAAGGCAAACATGGTGAACTGGCATGTCTGTAGACAATTGATACAGCAGGTAAGATCCTCAAAAAATTTAACCCATACAGCTTTTCCATAGGTTGAATCTGCTTTTAAAAGATTAAAATAGACCTCCTGGGCCACAAGATAGGAAGAGAGGTGGCAGCCTCCCCTGTTGGCAACAGCATAGGCAAGTCCCTGGCCAAAAGATCCTCTGGGGTCGTAGGCTGCCATTTCCAGTCCCTTGACATGTATTGCAAAGTCCGCTCCTCCATATTTAAGGGATAAAGCTTTTGTACCCATTGCCATTTTAGCACCAAAATCTTTCATAAAGGCAATATCTTCAAGGGCATTTATTATACCGTCAGAAATTCCAAATTTTAAATCATTTTCAATAAGACCTTTAGATGCTGCTTCCATGACCCAGGCAATAGTTCCACCGGCAGAAATGGTATCAAGTCCCAGTCTGCCGCAAACCTGGTTAAACTGGGCAATAATATTTATATCAAAAATGCCAAGGCTGGTTCCCATGAGGCCGATGGTTTCATATTCAGGTACAGGCATGTCTCCTGTTTTAAAACTGCCCCTGTGACCACATTGAATGGTGCATGGTTTGCAGGTATGATATTTAGTGTCATGATTTCTGGCAATATTTTCACCTGTTACTTCATAAGCTTTTTCATGCCTGTCTGTCTGAAAATTATTAATTGGTAGAATGCCTGCATCAAGGCAGGGCTGAACATTGGAAGCAGTACCGAAATTATGGTATTTGTCACTGGTTATAATATTTTCCCTGATATATTTGTTGGCCTTGGCCCTACTCTTTTTAAAAAGATCAGGGTTACATGGCTTTATGGCATAGGCCCCGCCTACAGCCCTCACAGCTTTAAGATTTTTTGAGCCCATGACAGCACCAAGACCGCCTCTGCCCAGGAATCGATGGCCCGAAGCCATATTGGCATATCTTACAAGGTTTTCCCCGGCAGGACCTATTACAACAGATTTTGCTTTTTTACCTGTGCCCTTCAGGGTATCATCAAGTATGGCCTGTGCATGGGGAATTTCCATGCCCCAGATATCTTTTGCATCCTTATATTCCACTCCATGTTCTGTAATATTAAGGTATATTGGAAATTTTGCCTTTCCTTTAATAAGCAGGCCATCCCAGCCCGCAGTTTTTAAGGCAAGACCAAAGGGACCTCCACAGGAAGATGTAACCATGATACCGGTTAAAGGGGATTTGGTAAGAGCCGCAAACCTGCCGGAAGAAGGACCGCCGGTTCCCATGAGAACCCCTGGCATAAAAGCAATGATATTCTCCGGGCCAAGGGGGTCTTTTCCTGGAGTCATTCTATCATACAAAAGTTTTAACCCAAGACCTTTGGCTCCAAGATAAAGCTTTCGTTCCTGTGGAGTCACCCCATATATCTCATGGGTCTGAGTTTCTAGATCAACTTCCAATATTTTATTGCTTGTTCCGTGAATTTGTTTCATTTATGACCCTTAAAGAGATATTGATCAACCATATCTTTCATCATTGCCTATTGATTAAAAATTATCTGTAGTAGTTTTGCTTTTGTTCAGGAGTAAATCAGTAATTCCCCAGAGTTTTTCCGCCTTTAAAAAGGTTATGCGTTTTAATTTTTTAACAGGAATAAAAGACATTGCCCTTTCTGATAATGCTGTAATGGACAAAGATGGATTTACACCAAGGTTTGCCGGAATCATTGAGCCGTCAACTATGAGCATGTTCTTATAGCCTTGAACCCTGTTCTTTTCATCAATTACACCTTTTTCTGCACTACAGCCTCCCATTATATGTGCAGTAAGGGGTGCATTCATATAGACTTCACTGAAAAAACCTCCTGGAATACCATCCATACGTTTTGACAGACGACGGGCAAAATCATTTGCTATTGGGATGTAAACCGGGTTTTTTTTCTCACTTGCCTGTTCTGAAGAGAGAGTTTTTTGAAAGGGCCATACCCAGCGGCGTTTTGGCATAACATTGATATAATTATCATGGGTCTGCATAACAAGCATAATTAATGTTCTATGTGCAAATCCAACAGGGTTCAGGGTTTTTAAAAAATCAACAGGGTGTGACAGAATATTACCAATATATCGCAGCAGTCTTGGTGTTTTTCCGCCTCCATCTGTAAGCAATACCACACCTAACCCCATGGAATCATTACCCTTTGCATAGCGTACAAGCTCTATATGGGTATTTTCATCGGGATATACACTGGATGTTATGGCTACACCCTTGGAAAAATCAACACTCTTTTTATTGGATTTTACACCTATCAAGGTTTCAGAATTTGTTCTGACAACCTTGCCAAGTTTATCAGATAAATGCGGCAAACGACCTTTTTTTTTCATTTTTAAAAGAAGGGAGAGTGTACCAAGAACTCCAGCTGAAAAAACAATGCCCTTTGTTGTGAAAACCTGTTTTGCACCAAAAACACTTGTTGTTTTCACAGATGTGACCCTGTATCCTCCGGACCCATCTCCCATTGTTCCATCATCAATTGATCCATCACCACTAATAGGTTTAACATCAATGACCCTGTTTTCAGGAATTATTCTGGCACCAAATTTTTGTGCAAAATAGAGGTAATTTTTATCCAGAGTATTTTTAGCATCCTTGCGGCAGCCTGTCATACATGCACCGCAGAATTCACAACCAGTCCGGTCCGGCCCCTGCCCTGCAAAATATGGATCTTTGGCTTTTTTACCCTCCTCTCCAAAATAGACACCAACCTGGGTTTTACAGAATGTATCACCCCTGCCCATCTCAGCTGCTGTCTCCTGCATGAGAGAATCCCCATCTCCTGTATATGGATTTTCAACAGCACCAAGCATTTTTTTTGCAAGTTCATAATATGGAAGAAGTGATTCTTTTCCACCCAGTTTTTTAATGGTTTTATCTTGAAAAAATTTATCGGGCGGAATATACAAAGTGTTGGCGTAATTGAGACTCCCTCCTCCAACACCAGCGCCACCAAGAATGAACACATCATTTAAAAAATTCATCCTCTGTATGCCGTGCAGAAAAATTTTTGGCATCCATAGGAATTTGTGAAGATTCCAGTTTGTTTTTGAAAAGTCACTTTTATTCCATTTTTTTCCAGATTCAATTACACCAACCCTGTAACCCTTCTGCGCAAGCCGCATGGCAGATACACTGCCTCCAAATCCAGAACCTACAATAATATAATCAAAATCATTCATAAAATATTCCTTTAAAAAATAAATATATTTTAAACATTAAAAAAATAGAATACAAGTATTAAACCGGTAAAAAATTCTTGAATAAGTATTGAGGCAGGTGTTAAAAGGTTTAATATATAACATCTGCAATATTTAAAAACAAAGGAGATTATCATGGATAAAAAAGTTCTTGTTCCAGTTGCCCAGGGTATAGAGGAGATGGAAGCCATTACCATAATTGATGTACTTCGAAGGGCAGGCACTAAAGTTGTTGTTGCCTCAGTGGATGAAATAAATATCAAGGCCTCACAGGGGACTGAATTTAAGGCTGAAAAATTGATCGCAGACTGTATGGATGAAGATTTTGATTTGATTGTTCTTCCCGGAGGCATCCCCGGAGCCATGAACCTTCGTGACTCAAAAGAGCTTGAAACCCTGCTTAAAAAGCAGGCAGAACAAAACAGGCTCTACGGTGCTATCTGTGCCTCTCCTGCTGTTGTGTTGCACCATCATGGGCTTGTAACTCCAGGAAAAGTGACCTGCCATCCTGGATTTGTGGATCATATTGACAATGGCAATATTCTTGAAGAAAAAGTTGTTGTGGACAATAATTGCGTGACCAGCAGAGGTGCAGGCACTGCCTGTGATTTTGCTTTAAAACTTGTTGAACTGCTACATTCCACAAAGAAGAAAAATGAGGTAATGCAGGGACTTGCTTTAACAACTTGATATTTACTTCATAATTTGATCTATGGAATCAAGGATATGGGAGAATCGCTGTCCGTTTTGTGAATTGGCTTTATAGAATTTCAGGCATTTTTTTACAATTGAAATAACCTGGATGTGGGAATGGAGTCCCGGGATTTCCATGGCAAGTCTGGGGCGGCGGCCAAGTCTTCCACCAAGCATTATGCGAAAACCTTTCTCTTTTTCATTGATGGTTGTGGTGGGGCAGGCATTTATGCATTTTGCACACATAAGGCATTTTTGATAATCAATTACAGGCTGGATATTATCTTCATCAAGAACAATGGCATTTTCATCACATGCCTCTACACACGCATTGCACAGGGTGCATGCTTCATCTGATATTCCTGGAATAACCGACCCAATTATACCGATATCAACAATCTGGGGTCTTGAACAGGCATTGGGGCAGTCTGACAGAGCAACTCTGAATTCATGGTGGAATTTCAGATCATCTTTTACATTTTTCTTTAAAAAAGATAAAAGGTCTTCCTTTTTAATGACACTTTCAATCTCTTTTGCAAGCAGGGTGCAGGAGTTTGCACTGTTTGGACATCCTGAACCCCCAAAACAGGTGGAAACTTCAAATCCTCTGATATCTTTTTCCATCCCGCCCTTGGATAGAAATTTTTTCTTTAACTCATTTACATCTGATACTTGAACAAAGCTTTTCCCTTTTTTATCAACAAAAGCCTCAACTTTTTTTTTAACTTTTTTCCTGACAAAAAAGGGAACTTTTTTTATTGCTTTTTCTGCTTCTTTTGACCATTTCATGGTTGTTTAAGAAACAATTTTTCCCTGATAACCAATAACAACTTCTTTGTACGGTAGATCAACACCTGACTGTTCAATAGCTTTTTTTATGATTACCGGCAGAGCAGAACAGCATGGCACTTCCATGATTGCTGCTGTAAGGCTTTTAATTCCAGATGATTTAAAGACCTGGGCAAGTTTTTCAATGGTTTCTTCTGGATTATCAAACTTGGGACATCCGATCATTATAGTATTACCCTTTAAGAAATCTTCATGGAATGAAGGGTATGCCACAGGGACACAATCTGCTGCAATTACCAGGTTAGAGCCTTTAAGAAATGGGGCACCCGCTGGAACAAGCCGAATCTGAACCGGCCAGTGACCAAGACAGGAGGCACCGCCTGTTGGTTGTGAACTTGGTTTGTTGGCACTTGCACAGGAACCTTCTTCAGCAGTTGGAAAAGCCTGAAGTGTTGTAGAAGAACACCCACCACAACCACAGTCTGCTGATTCTGTTTGCTTTTCTTTCTCTTCTTTTTGCTGCTTTAAAAGCACCTCAACAGCTTCTTCATCAAAATCTTCCGCTTCTCTTTCAATGATTGTTAGAGCATCCTGGGGGCAGTCTCCAATACACGCTCCAAGACCGTCACAATATTTATCAGCAATTACTTTTGCCTTGCCGTCAATAATTTGAATCGCGCCTTCTGCACAGGAAAGTACACAATTTCCACAACCATCACACAACTCTTCATCTATCTCTATAATTTTTCGCATTATTTTCATTATTACCACCTCATTAAATATTTTATATGGAAGCAAAAACAGACAATTGATTCCATGTTATGTCCAAATTGGAATATACTATTTTTTAATTTGTCTCCATTAAGGTTTTTTTCGCCAGCTTGTTTCCAGCTGTGGTGAGAAAAATCTTGTCAAGTTTGGCTGAAAATTCTTTGTTGTCAACACCATTTTTTCCTTCACACGTAACCATGTGAGTGAGCATGTCAGCATCATGAATAACCCTGCGGTTTAAACTGTCTTCCCTTTCAGGGCGATTATGGTGTCCTACAATATCAATAACTTCATTAATCAGCACCTCTTTTGCACCCAGTTTTTCCATAAGCTCTTTTGCTACTTTCGGGCTCTCTTTTGCAATATCTTCCGGCTTGGTTGAACCATGTTGTTCAAGAGTGTTTTTTGCCCCTATATCGTATAAATATGCTGCACTGAGAACCACGGCAAGATTTGCTTTTTCCTCTTTACCAATTTTTTCTGCAAAGTTGGCAACCTTTATGAGATGACCGATACGTTTAAAATCAGTCTTAAGATATCTTTTTACTTCCACTGCCATCCGATCCTTAAAAAGGTCTTCTCTTTTTGCAACAAACTCTTCGGGCAGGCTGCCAAGACACTCTTCGGCAAACTGGCAATAGGAGGCACAGCCGAAATCCATCTTGGGGTTAACTATCTTTTTTTTACAGTTCGGACATCTTCTTGTTGCATCATCCTTGAAAAATTCCATTGGGTGATCACACTCAGGACAGGTTGTTTCAAAGATTGCATCTTGATTCCAATATTGGGTGTCTTGTCCAGGGCATTTCATTTTTAGCCCCCCTTTATTTTATTAATTATGAGTTGTTAGGTTTGAATGGTGAGATTTGAGAAATATACTATGGTGTTTTCTCAAATCTCACTTTTTTAGGAAATTCCAAATGATCATATACCCTATAAGCCAATCGCTAATGGTAGGGGCAAACCCTTGTGGTTGCCCCTTGTCGGTATATTTATTTGCCCTGCATCATGGCTTCTACATCAGAATCAGCATCAGTAATAGGTTTAATATCAAAATTCTCAACAAGTACATTCAACACTGTTGGTGACATAAATGCAGGCAATGTTGGCCCAAGACGAATACCCTTGACGCCAAGATGAAGCAGAGCAAGAAGAACTATTACAGCTTTTTGCTCATACCATCCAATGTCAAAAGAGAGTGGCAGGTCATTGACATGATCAAGACCAAATACTTCCTGAAGTTTAAGGGCAATAACTACAAGTGAGTAACTATCATTACACTGTCCAGCATCAAGAACTCTTGGAATGCCGCCAATATCACCGAGGTCCAGTTTATTATATCTGTATTTTGCACATCCGGCAGTCAGGATAATTGTATCCTTGGGAAGTTTTTCAGCAACTTCTGTAAAATAGTTTCTTCCTTTCTGACGACCGTCACATCCTGCCATGACAATAAAACGTTTGATGGCACCTGATTTAACAGCATCAACTACTTTGTCTGCAAGGGCAAGTACCTGGTTATGGGCAAATCCACCAACAATTTTACCTGTTTCAATCTCAGTTGGAGCAGAGCATGTTTTTGCTTTTTCTATGATTGCAGAAAAATCTTTGGCTCCACCATCTGCTCTGTCTGCAATATGTGTTGTGCCGGGATATCCAACTACACCGGTTGTAAAAACTTTGCCCTGATATGTATTTTTCTTTTTCATGGGGACAATACAGTTTGTGGTCATTAGGATTGGGCCATTAAAAGATTCAAAATCTTCATTCTGATGCCACCAGGATCCACCATAATTACCTTTAAGGTTACTGTATTTTTTAAATGCAGGATAATACTGTGCAGGAAGCATTTCACCATGGGTATATACATCCACACCTGTGCCTTCTGTTTGTTTTAAAAGCTCTTCCATGTCTTTAAGATCATGGCCGGAGATCAATATTCCAGGATTTGAATCAACTCCAAGGTTAACTTCAGTCAGTTCCGGGTGTCCATAGGCAGATGTATTTGCACCATCAAGGGCTGCCATTGTTGTTACACCTACTTCACCGGCTTTTAATACCAGACCAACCATTTCATCTACACTCAGGTCCTGTGTGGTCGATGCAAGGGCTTCAAAGAGAAAATCAAAAATTTCATCTTTTTGTACTCCAAGAACAGCTGCATGATCTGCATAGGCTGCAATACCTTTTAAGCCGAGAATCAGAAGTTCACGAAGTGATCTTACATCTTCATTTTCTGTTGCAAGAACTCCAACGGTTTCAGCTTTAGCCTGAAATGAAGAAACATCATCAGAATACCATGTTGCACTTTCATGGAGATCAGAACCTACTTTGTCTTTTACACTTTCATAGAGTTCTTTTTTAACTTTCTGGGCATTTTGAACCCATTCAACCAGGTTTTTTTCATCAAAGTTTGCATTTGTAATAGTTGTAAAAAGAGCCTGGGCAACAAATAAGCCGGCTTCACTGTTGGTTGGGGCTCCATTTGCCTTTGCAGCACTGGCAATAACACCAATTCCCTTAAGATTGAAAATCAGCAGATCCTGAAGGTTTGATGTCTCTCCATCTTTCCCGCAAACACCTTTTACAGTACATCCCTGATTTTTAGCAGTTTCTTGACATTGAAAACAAAACATTTTGATTTCTCCTTTATATTATGGTTAATAAACAATTAAACTTTACAATTAATCTTTACTTCTGGGCTCTAACTTATTATAAAAAAGAGTGTAAATCCTTGACCTGGATCAAGTAAATATACTTTTTTGATTTTTTTTGCAGTTTGAGAATTAATCATCAATCATTGGAGAACAATAACTGGAGAATTATATAATATTAAAAAACTAAAAACAATACCTCTTTTTTCAGGGCTTTCAGATGAATATCTGGAAAAAATAGATTATATATCCAAAACCCTGCAATTTAATAAAGGTCAGATCATTTTCCACGAAGGAGACAGGGCAGACGGATTTTATATGGTTGAAAAAGGGAAAATCAAGGTTTTTAAACTCTCCTATGAGGGCAAAGAACAGATTCTCCATATTTATGGCCAGGGTCACAGTTTTGGTGAAGTTCCTGTCTATGCAGGTAAAAATTTTCCAGCCTCTTCCATGGCATTGGAAAAATCTATTATCCTTTTTCTTCCAAGAGATAAATTTGTGGATATGATTACCCAGATTCCAGGGCTTGGGATGAACCTTCTTGCAGATTTATCAAAAAGGCTTCGTGAATTTACAATACAGATAGAAAATTTAAGTTTAAAAGAAGTGCCTGCTAGGCTTGCAGCCTATTTCCTTACACTTTCCAGGGAACAAAAAAATGAAAAACAGGTTGTTCTTCCCATATCAAAGGCGCAGCTGTCCAACCTCATCGGGACAACCCCTGAAACTGTTTCCAGAATTTTAAAAAAAATGATGGATTCTTCTTATATAGAGGTGGAAACTAAAACCATTTTAATTAAAGACTATGAAGGGTTGCTTGAATTGTCTGATTCAGGCAATCTTTCTTAATGTGCAATGCAATATTTTTTATTAACCGCCACGGTTGGCCTGAAATGGTCACCGTCTGTCACAAAACAAGAAAGAGTTAAAGATTAAATTAGTTCTTTCATAAATTTTTTTCAAGGGGAGGAAAAAATGGGAAAACTTTTAAGAGTAAACACAAAGGAAAAAACCTTTGGATTTGAAGAAGTACCGCAGGGTTATGCAGGTCTTGGGGGTCGGGCACTTACATCCAAGATGATACTTGATGAAGTACCGGCAACCTGTCATCCGCTTGGCAAAGCAAATAAACTGGTTATTGCTCCTGGTATCCTTGCCGGATCTCCTGCAGCAGATTCTGGCAGGCTTTCTGTGGGAGGTAAATCTCCTTTGACCGGCGGTATTAAAGAGAGTAATGCAGGAGGGCTTGTATCTCAAAAGCTGGCCAGACTGGGTATAACTGCCATTGTCCTGGACGACAAACCTGAAACAGATGATTACTCTATTATTGTTATCAATAATGATGGAGTTGAAATCCTGCCTGCTGGAGACCTTGCTGGTAAAGGCAATTATGAGGTTATGGAAAAAATGTGGGATAAATATGGCAAAAATACAGGGGTTTTAAGTATTGGTCAGGCAGGTGAACAATGCCTTAAGGGTGCCAGTATTCAGCAGGCTGATATGAATGGAAGACCAGGTCGTGCACATGGTCGTGGTGGCCTTGGTGCTGTAATGGGATCTAAAAGAATAAAAGCTATTGTTGTGGACGATAAAGGAGCTTCCCGTGTTGAAATTAAAGATAAAGATGCCTTTAAAGCTGCCAATAAAAGATGGGTGGAGATGTTAAGGGCGCATCCTGTTTCAGGAGAAGGACTTCCAGCATTTGGTACTGCTGTTCTTGTTAATGTGATTAACGAAGCAGGTGCCTTTCCCACCAAAAACTTTAGAGATGGCCGTTTTGAATTTGCTCAGGATATCAGTGGTGAAAAAATGGCGGAAAATATTGAAAAAAGAGGTGGAATCACTACAGAGCCGTGCCATCCTGGTTGTGTTATCAAATGTTCCAATGTTTACCATGACAAAGATGGTAAATATCTTACCACAGGATTTGAATATGAAACAATCTGGGCATTTGGTGCCCACACCACAATTAAAGATCTTGATGATATTGCAATGATGGACAGGCTTTGCGATGATTTTGGCCTTGATACCATTGAAATGGGTGTAACCATTGGCATTGCCATGGAAGGCGGCATGATCCCATGGGGAGACGGCAAAGCTGCCATAGAGCTTTTGTCCAAAGTCGGTGAAGGTGCTCCTGAAGGCAAAATTATTGGAAGTGGAGCTGCTTTTACAGGAGAGGCTCTTGGTGTTGACAGAGTACCTGTGGTTAAAAAACAGTCATTCCCGGCCTATGATCCAAGATCATGTAAAGGTGTGGGGGTCACCTATGCAACCACTCCAATGGGTGCAGATCATACAGCAGGCTATGGTGTTACTGCCAATATTCTTGCTGTTGGTGGGACAATAGATGCACTTAAAAAAGAGGGGAATGTAGAGTTGTCCCAGGGGCTCCAGATTGCCACAGCAGCCATTGATGCAGCAGGGCTGTGCCTTTTTATAGCATTTGCTATTCTTGATAATGAAGATGGGATTCCCACCATCATGAAGATGATTAATGCACAATATGGTCTGTCTCTTACAACGGATGATTTCCTTGAACTTGGAAAAGCAACCTTGAAGGATGAAAAAGAGTTTAACAAAAGGGCTGGATTCACAAAAGTTGATGACCAGCTTCCTGAAATGTTTCAAGAAAAATTGCCACCCCATGATACCACATGGGATTTTACTGCAGATGATCTGGCAAAAACCCTGAGTTTTTAAATAAACTCATATAATCTCCATGTGGCGGTATTGCCACGCAATACCCTATAGGGTAGAAACTAAAATATGAAAGAACCAAGGCTCTTAACGGTTCTTTCATATAAACTTTACCATGAAGAGTATGAAGGATACAAAAAAACTTTATACTCTTCATGGTTTTAACTTTTAAATTGTTAATTAAGGAAATCTTGCCCTTGTTTATACAGTATTGCTCCTTAATTAAAAATTTATAACTAAGAATTATAAATTAATACCATGAAAATATATCAATATCCCTCCAAAGCTGCTGAAAAAAGAGTGCAGGATACCATAGAACGCGGGTTGGGATTTTCAAAAACAGATTATGAAAATGTAGAAGCCTTTCTTAAAGATGTAAAAACAAGGGGGGACGAAGCCCTTGTTGAATACACCAATAAATTTGATTCAGACAAGGTTACCATTGACTCTTTAAAAGTCAGTCAAAAAGAGTTTGACCAGGCTGTTAAAAAAGTGGATGACTCTTTTTTAACAGCCCTTGAGCGTGCTGTAAATCAGATAACATCATTCCATGAAAAACAGAAGAAAAATTCCTGGATTGATACTCCAAGAAATGGTGTCATGACAGGACAACTTATAAAGCCTGTAAATGCAGCCGGAATTTATGTGCCGGGAGCCCAGGGAGGGAAAACACCCCTTGTATCATCCGTACTCATGGGTGGCATTCCTGCAAAAACAGCCGGGGTGCAGTCCATTAATCTCATGACTCCGCCCATGGAAAACGGTGAAATCAGCCCTTATATTCTTGTGGCAGCCCAAAAAATCGGGATTGACAGTGTTTTCAAGGCTGGCAGCGCCTGGGCCATTGGAGCGCTTGCCTATGGGACAAAACAAATTCCCAAGGTAGATGTTATTGTTGGTCCTGGAAATATCTATGTCACCCTTGCCAAAAAAATTGTTTCAGGAAGTGTTGGTATTGATATGATAGCAGGTCCCAGTGAAATTTTGATTATTGCAGACAAAGATGCAAACCCTGAATTTATTGCAGCAGACCTTCTGTCCCAGGCAGAACATGATATAATGGCATCTTCCATTCTTATTACAGACTCACAAGACCTTGCCGACAAAACTTTAAGCGCCCTTGAAAAGCAGATTGAAAATCTCTCAAGAAAAGATACAGCAAAAAAATCCATTGAAAACTTTGGTGCTGTAATAAAAGTGCCTGATATTGAAACAGCAATTGAACTCTCCAACCGCCTTGCCCCGGAACATCTTGAGCTGATAGTCAAAGAGCCGTTTAACTATCTTGACCAGATACATAATGCAGGTGCTCTGTTCCTTGGCCCCTATACCCCTGAACCCATGGGAGACTATATTGCAGGTCCCAATCATGTGCTTCCAACTGCTGGCACTGCAAGGTTTTCTTCAGCTTTAAGTGTTGACAATTTTATTAAGAAAACAAGTTTGATTCACTATTCAAAACAGGCTTTTAATAAAGAAGCTGACGATGTGATTTTACTCGCAGAAATCGAAGGGCTCACTGCCCATGCCAACTGCATAAAAATCAGGAAAAATTAATCCTTCTTGGTAGTATTTAAAATCCACATTTTTAGATTTTAACAATTTTTTATTCTTTTTTGCAGATATTTCCAGTCCGCAAAATTAAATTTTTTGAAAAATGGCTGCGTTATACTTTTTATTTTTGGAGTAAATATGTCTGAATTTGCCAATGCCATGGAAGTTTTTAAGCTGCTTGATAAATCCAATTGCAGAAAATGTAATGAACAGACCTGTCTTGCCTTTGCATCAAAGGTTTTTCTTGGAAGCAAATCCCTTGATCACTGCCCTGTTTTAAGCCGGGATATACTTGAGCAGTTCAATGGAACACAAAAGCAGAAAAACAAAGCCCAGGAAGCCCAGGAAGCCATGCTGGTTCAATTGCAGGATAAGATTCAATCCTTAGACCTGGAAGCTGCCGCTAAAAGGGTTGGAGGGAGCTTTTCAAAGGGAAAACTCAGTGTCAGGGTCCTGGGCAAACCCTTTTCCATTGATTCAAATGGAAATATGTTTTCAGATATTCATATAAATTTCTGGGTTGCTGCCCCTGTTTTAAATTATGTGCTTTCTTGCAAGGGTGTTCCTTTGACTGGGCAGTGGATACCTTTGAGGGAACTTAAAGGCGGGCAGGAGAAGAACGGCCTGTTTGTGCAGCGTTCGATTAAATCTTTTAAACAGATTGCAGACAGGTATCCCAATTTGTTTGAAGATCTGATTTTTTTGTTTAACGGCAAAAGGGTAAAAAACCATTATGCATCTGATATATCTCTGGTTATTCACCCTTTGCCAAAGCTTCCTATATTGATCTGCTATTGGAAACCTGATGAAGGGATGGATTCAGACATTAACTTGTTTTTTGATTCATCTGCTGACATGAATGCCAGCCTTGATATTGTATATGGGATAGCAGCCGGTATTGTGAACATGTTTGAAAAGATTTCCATGAAACATGGCGTGGAATAGGTTTTTAGTTTATGACTCCTGCAATAAATAATCTGAAAAAAGCAGGCGGGGGAATTGAAAGGGTGTGTGACAAACTTATGGGGATTCTTATGCGCATGCCCGACTTCCCCAAAAATCCTTCCAGTAGTTACTCAGAATATAGCAGCGTAACGCAATTATCTTATTGGCATTTTTTATACTCCAATGCATGCCTGATTGTTTAAGCCTTTGCCCAATCACTGCACGATATCCAGCTTCTATGACTCCTGAACCTATGAAAAAACCTTGGTTTTTGAATGTTTTGTATCTCATTCTTTTTTTGTTTTTCTCAAAATAACCAATTTCTCTTTGTAAAGATTCTTTGGCTTTTTCATTTGGTGGGGATAATTTTTCTAAAGCCGCTATTACTTTTTCGACTTTATCCCGGTCCAATTCTTTAATCCTTGCTTCTGCATAAAGCCTGTCTCCAAACGCCTCTGAAGTTTCGATTGATCCAATGTAGCTTGTTGATAATTCATCTCTTACCGGATACCCGTCTTTATCAACGGATGTTTGAGTAAAAACACAACCAAGCTTGGCTTCCCTGGTTTTTGCAATGCCATCTTTATGCTTACCCTTACGTCCCTTTGTTTCATTTTTTATAACAGGAACACCTGTGCCATCCATACAAAGATACATTGTCGCTTTTGATGAAAATGGAATTATATTGTCAGGTATTTCTTTTTCATAAAATTTATTTATGTCCTTTCCTATTTGGCAGGACACCCTCTGAATTTCTTTTGATGTTACAGTTATACCAGCCAGTTCTTTAATATCATCATGCCCGATGGCAAAAGGTCTGTATGCCCCAACTATTGCCATAATTTATGTTAATTTTTTATTTTACATTTTTTTCTATTTTTTTCCTCAATAGCTCCAAGTTGAATGGTTTCGAAATATATTCATCAAATCCTTCATTTAAATATTTTTCTTCATCACCTTTCATGGCAAATCCAGTTAACGCGATCATAGGAATATATTTCTCACTAATTTTTCTGATTCGCTTCATGGCTTTTACCCCATCTATTCCAGGCAGCTGGATATCCATTAATATTAAATCATATTCTTTTTTTGAGGCCATTGTAACGGCCTCTTCACCGCTTACAGCAAAATCCAAAGGATATTCATCTAAAACGGCTTCAATCAGCTCCCTATTCACTTCATTATCCTCTGTTACCAAAATTTTAACAGTTTTTATTAAATTTGTCTTAATTACACTTTGTTGGGTCACAGTTTCCATATTCACCTGAGCTCCACCCAAAATTCTTCCGGGCAGGGTAATGGTAAACCGGCTGCCTTCTTCTACTTTACTGGAAACACTTAATGTTCCCTTGTGAAGTTCAATTATTTTTT
>CAZYDL010000035.1:15387-16860 GCA_964646305.1 uncultured Desulfobacula sp.
TTTTTTCAGATAATCTCCTGGTATTCCAATACCTTCATCCCAGACTACCACTATAAAATTTTCACCTTTTACTACAGCATCAACACCAATTTTTTTGCCCGAGTTTGTAAATTTTACAGCATTGGAAAGCAGGTTAAATATTACCTGTTTTAATTTTGTTTCATCACCGTTTAAATTTCCCAATCCAGGTTGGATAGTCACTTCAAGTTGGATATTTTTTTTTGAAGCAACTGTCTGTATTATACTGGGTGCTCTCTCCAGCAATTTGCCAAAGTCAAATAGTTTTGGATTAATTTCTGCCTTTCCAGCTTCAATTTTTGCCAGATCAAGGATATCGTTTACCAATTCTAAAAGGTGGTCGCCACTGTTTTTGATAATACTAAAAAATTCTTTTTGTTTTTTACTCAAATTTTTGCTGATTTCCAGTTCCAAAACCTGACTAAATCCGATAATGCCGTTTAAAGGAGTTCTAAGTTCATGGCTCATGTTGGACAAAAATTCACTTTTAGCCTGGTTTGCCATATCAGCTTCTTTTTTGGCGAAAGCAAGTTCTTTTTCTATTTGTTTACGTTCAGTGATATCTATGGCAAACTCAAATCTTACATCACGGCCATCCGGCCACTTTATTATACGATCAACGACAACAAAATCCTTTTTGAGGTTAGGGTTATGATATTCCCATTTATAAGGTACTGGTTTTTGTTCCATGATGATCTTATTGGTGCAAAATTCACACGGGGAGTCAACTCCATGAAATTCTTTGTAACAGATTCCACCGATGAGTTCTTTATGAAAAACATCTTGCATGGTTTGGTTCACATATAATATTTCGTATGTGCAGGGGTCAGAGACGTAAATATTTTCATCTATGCTGTCAAATATGGAGAGAAGCTGTTCTCGCTCAAATTCAAGTTTTTTTTCAAATAATCTACGCTCTACATCACCTGAAATCATATCCCCTACTACCCGAAGAGATTTGATTTCAACTTTACCCCATTCCCTTTTTTTCTCTATGTCATCAAAGCCCATGAATCCCCAGAACACTCCGCTTCTCAGCCAGATCGGCACTACAATAAGACTCTGGATTTGTTGACTCTGAAAGTGCTCTTTTTCATAAGCTGCTTCAGGCGGAAGATCATCCGTGTTATTTATGACTATGTCTTTTTTATTATGTAGTTGTTCTATCAACCAGGGGAATTCACTGATTTTTAGATCCTGAAGCATCTCAATTTGGGGTTCAGTCCCGTGAGCACACCATTCAAACGTATTTGACATTTTCAAGCCATCTTCATGTAGCTGGAAAATATAAGCTCTATTGCTGGAAACACTTTCCCCCATTCTTTGAATAATCGTATTATAATTCATTTTATCAGCACTAACAAACAGACTGGAGACTTCTACTATGGCTGCTTCTATTTTGCTGCTATACTTGAGCTTTTTTTCAATCCGCTTACGTTCTGAAATATCATCTTT
>CAZYDL010000036.1:0-16815 GCA_964646305.1 uncultured Desulfobacula sp.
CTATTAAACGAAGTTGCCGACAGGGCTGTTGAAAAAAATAAAGCGCGAAGAGTTGATAAAAGCGAAGCCCTCCAGGTGCTGCAGAGTGCTGGCGAAGCCGGCCTTGTTCATATGAGTTTATACCGACCCGGCCAGGAAGTGTTTGCCTTATGCAACTGCTGCTCTTGTTGCTGTCATGATCTGCAGTTGCTGATTAAATATAAACGCACTGAATTGGTAGTACATTCAGAATTCATGGCAGCCACAGATGAAACCCTGTGTATAGACTGTGGCCTTTGCACCCAAAAGTGCCCGTTTAATGCCAGGGATTTAACAGATAAGGGACTTGCCTTTGATCCGGAACGCTGCTATGGCTGCGGAGTTTGTATCTCAATATGTCCGGAAAAAGCCATTGAGATGATAAAACACTAAAACACAATTTCCACCTGGTTTCTGACTAAGTCTGCAAAGGTCTCCCTCTTGCGTATCAGCTTGGCTTTACCATTGATGATCAAAACTTCTGCTGGTTTTGGCCTTGAGTTGTAATTGGATGACATGGCAAACCCATAAGCACCGGCATTTTTAATCATCAACAGATCTCCTTCCCTGACTTCATTGAGCTTTCTATCACATGCAAGGTTGTCTATCTCACATAAATTCCCAACAATATTATACCTCTTGTTTGGGCCTTTTGGATTGGAAATATTTTCTATTGAATGGTAGGCATTATACATCATTGGCCTGAGCAGATGATTAAACCCGGTATTGGTTCCCACAAATTTGATCCAGCCATTGGTCTTCAGGACCACTGCCTTTGTAAATAAAAATCCTGCCTCACTCATCAGGAACCTTCCCGGCTCAAACCATATTGTGATAGTTTTGCCTGTTTCCTGGCAGAATTTATCGTATTCTCTTTTCATAACATGGCAGGCATCTGAAAGTTCTATCACCACATCATCTGGTTTATGCTTCACCATAATACCACCACCAAAATCAATATACTCAAGATGCTCAAATCGTTTAGCGATTTTAAACAGGGTTTTAACCCCTTTTTCAAAGACTTCTTTGTTGAGTATTACATGGCTTGAGTGCAGATGAAGGCCATTGATACACAATTTGTATTGTTTAATTAATTTCAGGAGGTCATTAAACTGGGTCATGGATATCCCAAATTTGGACTGATTATGCCAAGCACTTACCTGTGCATTACTGACATCATCATAATGCTCTTTATTGGCAAGGACAAAATCAAGCCCCACAGCTTGTCCGCTTTCTATTTCCGATATCATATTGGGGTTCAGTCGAACACACACAGGGTAGGATGATCTGTATTTTTTTCCAAAAGATTCAAGATTCTGAAGATTCTCGATATTAATTGAAACTCCTAAATCAACTGCCTCTTCAATCTCCTTGAATTCCACCACATTGGGCGTAAACACAATATCTTTTGGGTCAAAACCAAGGTTTAACCCCATGTGTACTTCAGGTATTGATACTGTATCCAGACCAGTGCCAAGGTGCTTCATATATTTTAGAATACTGATATTAGTACATGATTTGACCGCATACATCACCTTATAATTGATTTTGCCAAATGCGGTTTTAAACTTATCGACCTGCTGTTTGATAATATCAGCATCATAGACATATAATGGTGTACCAAATTTTTGGCAAATATCATGGAGATCCAGCCCCTGTATTGAAAATAAATTCTCTTTTTTCATGGTTTAAATCTCTATTTTTGGTATTTTTGTTTTTCTTAATGTTTTTACCCGGTTCATCAGTTCCACCACTCTTTTAAGCTGCTTATGATTTTTTTTATATATTAAATAATTTCTTAAATGCCACGATATCATTCCATGTGCGCTCCATTGGATATATTGGGGTAATAATTTTATTTCTTCTTGTGTCAATGGTCTTATAGTGTTGTATTCCTTTAAAAAGGTATTCATAAGTATGGGATCTATAATATTGTCAACAAAACAAAATCCGTTTATGGTCATCCCTACTTCCATCAATAGATGGTCAACACAGGCTTCCTCAAAATCAATGATGGCAACAAGCGAGTTTCCCTGGAAAATGGTATTATCAGGAAAACAATCCCCATGGATAATCCCCTTTGGTAGATCCTTTTGAACATACGGTTTTAAAAACAAGGTCTGATCTTTAAAATAAGTGTACACTTCCGGGTACTGCATGGGTGCATCCTTGAATATTTTTATCAAGTCAATACAGTCGTCCATGTTGATCACATTTTTTCTAGGGAATTTTTTCCAGTCCGTAAATAGATTTAACCGGGCAAGGGATTTAGCAATTTCAGCCACACTATTTGGATTCAGTAAAGGTTCATGTCCATTTTTAAATTCATAAATCATGACCTTGCCGTGGTCTGTGTCGATTAAATAACTCCCATCCTTTGAAGCAAGCATGTAAGCTGTGGGAAAATTAGATAGCTGAAGAGATAAGAGCAGTTCAATCTCCCAATGGATGATCTCTATACTCGATTGCTGAAGACAGACTCGATAAAGAAAATCTCCCTGGCTGGTCGTGATTTTATAGTTCAGGTTTGCAAATCCATCTGATAATGGTATGGCACTTTGCAATCCTGACAGATTAAACTGAGCACAACCATTTCTTATTTGATTTATACTTAATTTCATCACCTGATTGATATACGTGTATTATAATTTTTACAAGTACAACTCTCCTTAAACACCAAACCAGAAAAGCCGCAAAACTTAGGGAAAACAGGATCATATTTTGGCAGACAATTTTGTTGAGATTAAATTTGCTCTTTTCTCCCTGCAAAACTATTCCATATCATGCCCATGAGTCCCATTCCTGTTTTATATTCTTTTCCGTTTAAAAACAGGTTCTCCACCTTTAAAGAAAGAAGCTCATTTGGCTTCAGCGTTAAGGGGTCCTGGTTTAAAATTATCATATCTGCAATTTTTCCCACTTCTAAACTCCCCCGTTCTTTCTCATCAAAGCATGTCCAGGCCACTTCATATGTATACATTTTTAAAGCGTCAATAATCGAAATGGATTGATCTGGATCATAGGGATGATTGCAGGCCCCATAGATTCCTGCGATTGGGTCAGGATATGTTACAGGCGCATCAGACCCGCCGCTAAGATGTATTCCCGCCTTTAAAATAGATTGTAAAGGAGAGCTTTTTTTGACACGGGAGCCAAGGATTTCATTTAAATATTCAACAGGTTCCAGGGGGCTGATAAGAAATCCAGGCTGAAGTGTTATCCCAATTCCTAATTTGGCAATCTTTTTTAAATCATGGGGAAGAATCAGGCAGGCATGTATGATCGTGTGTCGATGATCTTTCCTGGGAAAGTCCAGCAATGCTGCTTCAATTGCTTCTACTGCACGGGAGACAGCTGCATCCCCAATGGCATGCATTTCAATCTGTAACCCAGCACGATTCGACTTTTTAACAAATTCAAATACCTCTTCTTTGCTTTGAAAAAAAATACCTTTATTATCCTGGTCATTACTGTATGGTTCATGTAATGCAGCATCACATGCACCAAAACACCCATCAAGAGCTGTGGCAAAACATCCTCCAATACGAGGCAGTTTTCGCTTCAGTGCCTTTTCAACTTCCATGGTTTGGAAAAACAGGCGTGTTTGAAATCGATTTTTCTTTGCCCTGGCTTTGGCAATCAAACTCACCAGTGTAATATCAAGATCTTTGGGAAACCCGATCCCTTCTGTTGCATGAATTAATCCAATCCCTTTTTCAGCTAACAGGTCAAAGCTTTTTACTATACTTTTTACAAGGTCAAGCGGGGGGACCAGTGATGCTGCATAATCAGTTCCTGCAAAATATGCTTCCTTAAACAAATGGCCTTTATCCTCTGTAAAACCTCTCAAATTTTTAATTTTTTCAGGAAACTTTTCCATCATTTTTGTATTACAAACCGCTGAGTGTCCATCGTAACAGATAATTATCAAGGGTATATCAGGGCAGACCTCATCCAGTTCCTCTTTTTCAATCAACCGTTTTTCTTTAACACTATGCTTAGACACTCCAAAGGCGATAATTGTTTTTATTTTCCCTTTCCCGGCCATATATTTTTGGATGATCTCCTGGATTTCTTGGATGTCTTTTGCCTCTCTCACATCAAAATAAGAGACAGCAATTAATGCCCAATTTGAAAAATGCAGGTGTCCATCCCCAAAAGAGGGCAGTAAAGCGCGATTCCCTAATTCCACTACAGAATTGTTTTCTGCATATTCTATGGGTAGAGAATCTCCGAGATAGACAATACGTCCTTTATCTTCAATAAGATAATTATAAACATTGTTGTCTTCATCCAAAGACAGTATTTTTCCATGGTAAATGCGCATAATACTATTTATTCCTTTTCTTTAAAAATATTAAAAGAAAAATCAATATTCGGTAAATGCCTTTTCTTTCCAAAAGACATAACTACTTCCTATAAGAGCGGTGGCAATACTGATATCCAGTATTGCTACGCTGATTAGAAAGATGTAATTGTTGTGAGCCACTCTGGATAAAGTTGTGCCTGTCACAATCATAATAATTAAAAATATAAAGAATACCGGCCTGAAAAATTGCCATACCTTGGGTTTGCTTAGCAAATCTATTCTTGTGAGGTTTTTTTTGCAGCTCTTACTGAAAAGATATTTGGCTTTCAACCCTCCAATGATCAGCCCAATGACAATGGCCAGCCAGGTCCAGTTTTGTTCCGGCTTTAACATATCTGCTTTGATAAGAAGGCTGCCCCCTTTTAACACCAGGATAATGCCCCCTATATACCAGATAAGTGCAGCCAAAATTTTAAGAGTACGAAAAGTTGTTATCATTTGTGGTTATCAATCCTTGTAAGAAACAATAGCGTTCTTTAGTATAAAACCATTGCTTCTTTTTCCATGTAAATACTTTGTCCCTCAAGTAAGGGGGCTGTTAAAAACGATATTCCAGCCTGGGTTTTATTCAATTTATTGTCTGATACGGATCAATAATAAGACAGATCCGAGGTTGCGACCCATTTCTCCAGCAGCACAGGTGCGTTGCAAAAAAGGGCAGATTTCAGCTTCCATTTGGTATCCAGCACAATACCGCCCATCATGACGGAAACAGGTGCATCAGAAGAGACCACAATAACAATGATTTTTTTATGTTTTGCCGTGAACCGAAGGGCTGAATTAAACCGGGCTCCACGGGCTCTGTTTTCAGTGGGTATATAATCGCCATCTAAAAGGCAGGCAAATCCATGGAGTTTCAAGTCAGCCCTTATATGCAGGGCACCATCCACTCTGGACAGAGATTTGGCCAATTCCAGATCTTCATGATTTTCAAGTTCAAGGGGGTGCTCAACCGAATTGCCGGCGATAAAGATAGGGGTTTCATTCAGGTCAACAACAATGGCGCAGCCATGCCGCTGCCTGGCCGCACTGTGAACAATCCTTGTAATAATTTTAAATAAAGTGGAAGCATCTGCAGGATCTATATCAGAATCCAGCAACACTTCTTCAACCTGCACAAGCTTTGCTTTACGGGTAGTTGACTGAAAACTGCCGTCTGAAAAAGAGCACACTTTATTTTCATTGAGTTTTAAAAAACCATGCCGCCCTTTAAAATCGGCAGTAATGGAAAAATCAGGATTATCCCTCTTGATAATGCCAATGATTGTTTTTTCATCTGCTACCAGTTTCCGGTCTGAGTTTTCAACGGACTGGAGAAGCTTTCTAATATGCTTAACATTGTCCAGTAGGGGTTGTTCTTCCTCTGGAAACTTTTCAATAAATTCCATTTTAGAAAGGGATTGTTTTTCCACAAAAATTAGTTTTCCTTTAGGCCATGCCCCCTCTTCAGGCGTTCTGGAAATTTTGAGCACAGCTTCTAAAATCGGGTAAACCCTGACCCGTGTGTCCCATCCAATCAGGACATTCATTTTATCCACCAGATAATCTCTGACCGCATGGGTTGAGTATTCTTTTAGAAAGCTTCCTGAAATACCGGTGTACAGGTCTTCTTCATTTGCAATGTCATGGGAGAGCCTCCAGACAGCCTGTTCCAGCCATCTTTCAGTGGGGCCAATTGAGCACATGTCTGGATGGTGTTGGGTAAACCACATTTGGTAGACAACAGAACTTGACCGCCCGCCATATGAGATCAGGCCGGCCAGTTCCAGGTTTTTTTCCGGGATCAGATTACTGAATTTTTTTTTATCATAATAAAGGAAGGTTTTTTTTCGCCATTCATCCGAATCAATATACAACTCTTTGAATTTTGGTTCATGCCCGGCTAAAAGGTTTTGCGGGTCATAAATGTACATGGGATCTTTGGGTTTAATGGAGTACATCACTGCTGTTCGGCTTGGCCCTGAAAAATGGGTCAGACCTTCCTGCAGGCCCTCTATAGTTTCGGTAATACACCTGTGAACAAAGGTATATTCATCCATACACGGTCACTCCTTTTTATTGATAATCAACTTGCTTTCAAAGTCGGGTAAAAGCCTTTTAAAAACAAGATAACGCAATTATATCTATAAATCAAACAGGTTGATAAGAATGGGCAAAGGGTCTCATAAAACCATAGAAAACCTGCGGCTTGCTGTCAGCATTTTATTTGTTGAGTTTTTGCTTTTATCCTTGTTTTTTTTCTTATTTTTCAATGCTTTTTTTGGACCTTTGAAGGGTTTAGTTTTCCGGGGCAAGTCTCCACCCTTACCCTTGATCTTAAAACAACTTGAAAAATAATCAGGTATTTTAGTTTCAAATACCATTTCTTCTTTATTAAACGGATGTTTAAATTTGATGGAGAGTGCGTGCAAGGCCAAACGTCCTTGAGGGTTTTCTTTATTATATTTTAAATCACCGAGAATTGGGTGGCCTCTTTCAGACAGGTGAACACGGATCTGATTTTTTTTGCCTGTCAAAAGATCTATTTCCAATAAACTACACTCCTTGGACTCTTTTATTACGCGATATCTGGTTCGGGCCAGCTTGCCTTCTTCAGGGGTCTTCACAGAAGACATCATATAATCATCCTTCTCAGCAAGATAAGATTCAATAGTACCACTTTTTTCTGCTAAATTACCATGGACAACTGCAAGGTATTTTTTTTTTACATCTTTCCACTGGGCCGCAAATTTCTCACGAAGTTCATAGCTTTTTGTGAAAACCATGACACCGGATGTCTCACGGTCCAAACGGTGAACAACAAACAGGTTGGTCCTTGCCTTTGGGTTCCCTTTTCTCACGTAATTTATCAATAAGTGATGGGCTGTTTTTTCTTTTTCATACCTGGCTTTAACACTTAAAAGACCAGAGCTTTTATCAATTACAATGATGTCCCGGTCTTCATAAAGAATTTTAATACCTTTGGGTACATATTTAGATCTTATTTTTATTTTTGATTTAATCATTATTATCTCCTGATTTTTTGATTTTTCTTATATTAAAGATAATATATTAAACTCTGATGCTTTGTTCAAGCAAGGATACAATTTATTTGTTTTCAAAGATCTTAAAAAAGACTTGCTTTTCATTGAAAAAACCGGCAATATGTAGTCCGTTTTTTAACCATGGGATTCTTTCCTGTGGTTTTTTTATTGAATAACAAGGAAACCAATATACTCATGATCTGTGCAAATAACATAGCCCTGTCCTATGGCAAGCAGGTGCTGTTCAAAGATGTCAACATAATGTTTAAACCCGGGAATTGTTACGGGCTAATCGGTGCCAACGGCGCAGGAAAATCCACATTTTTGAAAATTCTGGCCAGTGACATTGAATCGGATACAGGCGGCATCACTGTGGGACCCAAAGAGAGGATCGCTGTTTTAAGACAGGATCACTTTGCCTTTGACGCACACCGTGTGCTGGACACTGTGATCATGGGGCATAAAAAACTTTACACGATTATGGCAGAGCGGGATACACTTTATGCAAAGCCTGACTTTTCCAATGAAGATGGTATCAGATCTGGAGAACTTGAAGTTGAATTTGAGGAAATGAACGGTTATGAAGCAGAGTCGGAGGCAGCCGTTCTTTTGAAAAACCTGGGTATCATCGAAGACCTGCATTCCAGGAAAATGAAGGAGCTTGAAGGGGGAGAAAAGGTACGTGTACTCCTGGCCCAGGCCTTGTTTGGGAACCCGGATGTCCTCCTTCTTGACGAACCCACCAACAACCTGGACATCAACTCCATTGCCTGGCTTGAGGATTTTCTCTATCGGTTTAAAAACACTGTCATCGTGGTATCCCATGACCGCCATTTCATGAACCAGGTCTGCACCCATATTGCAGATATTGATTTTGGTAAAATTGCAGTGTACGTAGGGAATTATGATTTCTGGTATCAGGCCAGCCTGTTGAACCTGAAACAGAAACAGACCGATAACAAGCGGGTTACTGACAGGGCCAATGAGCTCAAGTCCTTTATCCGGCGTTTTTCTTCCAATGCCTCCAAATCCAAACAGGCCACCTCCCGGAAAAAACTTTTAGAAAAGCTCACCATTGAAGATATGCCAATCTCCTCCAGGAAATATCCTTTTATACGTTTTACGCCGGAGCGGGCCTGCGGCAACGTCATCCTGGAAGTAGAAGGGCTTTCCAAGACTATTGACGGAGAAAAGATCCTGGATAATGTGAGCTTTACGGTGAACAAAGGAGACAAGATAGCTTTTATGGGAAACAGCAGCCTGGCCAAAACTGCACTTTTCCAGATCATTGCCGGGGAGATGGAACCGGACAGCGGTACCTATAGATGGGGTGCAACCATCAGCCACTCCTATTTTTCCAAGGAGCACAAAGGATATTTTACCCAAAACCTGAACCTCATTGACTGGCTGCTGCAGTTTGCCCCTCCCAAAGAGGGAGAAAACTTTGCACGGACCTTTTTGGGGAGGATGCTTTTTTCCGGAGAGGATGCCCTTAAAAAAACCGATATCCTTTCAGGCGGGGAAAAGGTGCGCTGCATGCTCTCCCGCATGATGCTTGCCCAATCAAATGTCCTGATCCTGGATGAACCCACCAATCACTTGGATCTCGAATCCATCACCGCCCTAAACAACAGCCTGGTCAAATTCCCGGAAGTGGTGCTTTTCACCTCCCACGACCATGAGTTTGTCAATACCGTAGTCAATCGGATTATCGAGGTCACCCCCGACGGGCTCATTGACCGGCTCATGACCTTTGATGAATATATTGAAAGCCCTGAAGTGACCAAAGTCCGGGAAACCATGGGGCAAAAAGCAGCTTAGCTTGAAACTTTTGTTTGAATTTATCTTCACGATCCAAACAGGAACCTTTTGTCTAAACCTGTTTTGGTAAATCAAAACCAGTTGTAGACTACTAAAAGACACTGGTTTTTATGTGGCACCAGAGGCCGCATCTCAAGATGGTTTACTCTCTTTTTAAGACTTCAGGCAATGGTTTTACTGTTTTGATATTAAATTTTAATTCTTTTGCGAGTTTTTGGAGATTTTTGATACGCTCCAAAGCTTCAGGATGGCTGCTAAAATAATGCCCAATCAAGCTATTTTCTTTTTTATCATCAGGTGCCATGGCATTAAAAAATTCAGCAGCCCCGCCCACATGGCCGTAAGAACAATTCAGCACCTGCAATGCTTTTTCATCAGCCAGACGTTCCCGGTCCTGGGAATATTGAGCCATGTTAAAGTTCACTGTAGGGGTAAACAATTGGGTAAAATCTGAGCCGGCACCCGTGATCAGCGCCGCCACAGCAGTTATAACTATTCCACGGCCCATCCCCCGCAAATGATCTCTATTTTTAAAATGTGCCAATTCATGCGCAAGAATAAAGGCAAGACCATTCTCAGATTCTACCTTATTCAGCAGTCCTTTAAATACAAGAATCCGACCACCAGGCAGTGCCACTGCATTGGCTGTTTTAGAATCAATCAGGTGAACACTTAATGGATAAGTAATATGAATACATTGGCTTAATCGATTAACCATGCGCTGTAATTCTGCCTGTTTGAGATCTCCATCTTCAGCCAGTTCTTTTTCTGAAGGACTGAAAGTGGAAAACATCTTAACTTCCATTTCAGGCGTAATATAATTCACTGCATAATCAACAAGCAGACCACTTACCCAGAACAAGGCCAGTAGGAATACTATGATTCCTGAAAACAATAATATAAACTCTCTAATGGGCTGATTATGAGAGACATTATCATTATTTTCAGGCAGTAGAGGTTTATATTCCATAATATTATTTTAAAAAATAGATGGCAGTTCCATAGGCCAGGATTTCAACTGAGCCGACTTGTTTTCCTGCCCCTTTTGTGATCGAAGAGGTTTCCAGGCGAAGGTTAATAATCATGTCTGCATCCAGACAGGATTCTTTCATTCTTAAAACAGCCTCACGCCTGGCCCGGTCAATCAGTGTTTCATAGGATTGGACATTACCACCGAAAAAATTTCTAAGCTTGGCAAGTATCCTTTTAAAATAGTCAATAGATACAACCATACTGCCGTTGACAAGCTTGCATTGACTGACCATTCGATTGTCATCCCCAATAGATTTTTTGGAAGTCGTTGGAAGTGTTAACAAAGATTTTTCACGCTCTAAAATAGAGCGGTAATGTTTTTTTTCAGCATAGCGACCGAAAAAATAGCCCAGCAATAATAGAACGATAAATATAATTAATTGTTCCATGGCTTTACTCCACTGACACTGCAGTGCCGTATACGTAAATCTCTGCAGCACCGGCAGCAACCGAAGAAGTGGAAAAACGGACATTCACAATTGCATTGGCGCCCATTTGCTGTGCTTGGGATTTCATTCGTTCAATGGCTTCATCGCGGGTTTCCTGCAAAAGTTCTGTATATCCTTTTAACTCACCGCCAAAAATATTCTTTATCCCGGCCATCATATCTTTCCCAACATGTTTAGCCCGGACAGTACTTCCGGAAACAACACCATAAAAAGCCACAATTTTTTTACCTGGAATCTCTTCAGTATTTGTAAGCAGCATCTTTCTTCTCCTAGTTTGAATTCATTAGGCGGATTAATTTTTTTTTCCTATTTGTCAACTTCAGTTTCATAAAAACTCTTTTTTGCTTGAACTTATAACTCATATTATAGAAGGGCTGATTTGTCCAGGTAATCAATCACAACCCTTTAGAACGGTAGATTTTTATTGATCTTGCATCCCATGGGAGAACCCTTTCCAATTGTGGCAAAACACTTTAAACATTCATCGCAGGGAATAATCTCATTGTCATTTCCATTGAGTATTTTTTTTGCCGACTTAGGATCGCAGATCATCTGCCTGCCAATTGCAACCAATTCAATCTGATTGTTTTCCACAGCATGAACTGCTGCATTACCCACACCAAACTTCCCCACCACGATCACAGGCCGCCTGACCTTTTTTTGAAATGCAGCGGTAAAAGCAATATTGGCCCCTGAAGGCTTATCTTTGCCCAACGCAGAAGATCCGATAAGATAATTTTTATCTTTATCTTTTTTCCAGCCTCCATGGGCGATCAGGCTCACATCAAAAATATCCACCCCTTCATTGGTCAGCAATTTGCCAATGATAATTGCATCCTCAAGGGTCTGCCCCCCGTCAATTTTTTCTTCTGCATTAATCCTGAAAAAAATAGGATATTCCGGTCCCAGGTTTTGCCGCACCTTTTTTACTATCTTCAGTGCCAGAGTAGCTCTGTTTTTGGCATCACCGCCATATTGATCATCCCTCTTATTGGTCAAGGGAGATAAAAATTGACTCAGCAAATAAAGATGGGCCCCGTGAATTTCCACACCGTCAAACCCTGCTTTTGAGGCTCTGGCAGCTGCTTTGGTAAAATCATTTATCAATTGTTCGATATCTTTAGTATCCATGATTATGGGTTCAATATCAGGGCGAAACGCCACTCCGGAAGGTGAAAACCCCTGCCGTACATTTTCACGCGGAGCGCATCTGGGTCCTGCATGGTTTAACTGGACAACGGCTCGAGCCCCTTGTTCCTGTATGGTTTTTACAAGTTTGATCATACCTGGAATCTGGGAGTCATCCCACAGCCCAAGACTATTGGGAACAATACACCCGCCTGGATGAACTGATGTTGCTTCCACAATAGTAAGCCCTACATCCATTGATCGTTCTTTGTAAAAAACAAGGATATCTTCAGTGACAAATCCTTTTGGCGATCCATAGTTTGTTGTAATCGGTGGTAGAACAAGCCTGTTTTTAAGCTTCATCTGTTTTATTATCAATTCACTATTGAGTATTGCCATTTGTTTTTTTCCTCCTGATTGTATATCTGATTACCAGACTCAAAATCCTTGATATTGAATGGAATATTTTTAATGAGGCTTATCCAACGGTTGGACATCCTCTTCAAAATATCGATGGAACGCTTCCGGCAATTCTTTATAATCTACTCCATTAATGGCATCAGAAAAATCAACGGCATTGTAGGTGTTCCAAAAAAGAATCACTCCATTTTGATCTTCTCGTGAAGTTGCACTATGAATTAACGCTGCCATCGCTTTCCCTGTATAAGTCCCCTCCAGTTGGATACCTTGTTTTTGTTGCATAAGATCAACAGCTTCCATTCCGGGTTTGGAAAAAAGAGCATATTTTTCACCAAAAAAATCATGCGTTATGTCAACATCTCCTTGGTCAAGATTCACGTCAGGAAACTCAGGGTCACAGGACCTGAGCAGTGCAATTGTTTTCCTATAAAGCACCTTAAATTTCTTTTCATTTCCCATGTGGGCTTCGCTAACACGAACAGCCACTACTTGAGTCTTAAGCCTTGCCGCTTTAAGGCCAATGGCCAATCCTACAGCGGTTCCCATGCTACCCATTGGGACATATATTTTATCCGGTTCAGGCAGCAAACCTTTATCAATCTGATCTTTTAGTTCAAGACCGGCATCCACATATCCGATATTCCCCAAAGGAACTGAGCCACCTGGCCATATGACATAAGGGAATTTCCCTTTGGTAATAAATCTTTTTAACATTCTTACCACAAGAGGAATGTACATGCCTTTTTCTGAGTCATAGTGACGGAGTCGAGCAAATAAGGCATGCTCCCATTTTAAATTTCGGCGAACATAATCAGCATTGGGCTGAGCCAGAAGCATGACTGTGCAGGGTATGCTGAATTTGTTTGCATAAACTGCAGTGGCCAGAGCATGGTTTGATCCTGCTGCACCAAAGGTTAATATTTCTTTAGTCTTCTTTTGAAGTGCGTCTCCCAGAAGATATTCCAGTTTCCGGATTTTATTGCCCCCATATAAAGACCCGCTTACACCATCATTTTTTAAATAAAATTTTCCCCCTCCAAATATTTTCTCCAATTGTTTCAGGGGGATTACCGGAGTAGGGAAATTACCCAAAGAGACATGGGCTATTTTTTTTTCAAGCGCTGGAAATTGTGAAAATAAAAAATTCATACATTCTCCTTATTTCGCGATTCAAGGCGGCGGAGCCGCCACGAACGACATAAATTATAGGCTCGATCAGTGTGTTTTGATTGTTGAACTTTTATTGCAGATTCTTGGGGTGAAATCAATATTAAAAGAACACCTTTTTTTCAAGAACATTCATCGAAGATATGATTAATTTCATCTCATCCTCAGATAGTTGCCCCGCCTGTTCCCAAAAAACCTTCTGTATCCTTTCAAAGGTGCACAGCATATGATTTTGTCCTGCCTCAGATAAACTTATTGTGGTCTTTCGCCTGTCTTTTTCATTGGTTTCCTTTACAATAAGTTCTAATTTGGAAAGCTTTTTAAGTTCCCTGCTGGCATTGGGTAACGAAATATTTAAACAATCAGACACCTGACTTGTTGTCACGGCCTTACTAAAAAAAATATATTCCAATATAGAGTGCTGTTGGGGAGTGATTTCATTGGAGCGGGCATCTTTCATCAGGGAATGAGTACTGGCATGCACATTGCCGATAAAGCTTATAACAGTTTGAAAAAAAATATTTTTATTCATAATTATCTACTCCTGTTCCATTGGTCGCACATCCTAATTGATTATCATATGATAATTATCATTTGACAAGCATATATTTCTGTACTATTTTACTTATCAAATGATAACATAAAGGAGACAACATGAACACACTTATCATATATACGCATCCAAATCATCAAAGCTTAAACCATGCCTTTCTGGAACATACTCTTAAAGGTTTATCAGAAAATAAAAGCATAAGTGAAATCAAAGTGATTGATCTATATAAAGAAGAATTTGATCCGATTCTTTTTTTTGACGCGAACAAAAAGCGTTGTGATATGCACATCAATCCAGAATTTGCAGCCTATAGAGAGCAGATACTTTGGGCAGACAAGATGGTCTTCATCTACCCAATATGGTGGGGAAGGCCACCTGCCATGTTACTTGGATACATTGATCAATTGTTTTCAACGAATTTTGCATATCGAAATAAGGGCATATATTCCCATGAAGGCCTGCTTAAAGGAAAATCTGCAATCTGTATTTCAACCATGAAAGGTCCGAAAAACTACCCATTATTTTTTTTAAATAACGCTCATAAAGCGCTAATGAAAAAAGCTCTCTTTAATTATGTTGGAATTAAAAAAGTAAAATTTTTTGAATTTGGCAGCGTTGAGAAATCAAGAGAGAAGCAAAAGCCCAAGCTAGAAAAGATCTATAATTATTTTAAAGCACTTCCAGCATGACAGGTTCGCAGGACTCGGTCCACCACCTTGAGCCAATTATCAAAAAATAAGTTGATACTGTGTGCCCCTTCCTTGGCCTAAACGGTGTAAAAATTCTTTTTCTACCATGAAAATGCCGGATCAGCCTGACTACCGCCTTCACTAATAGTTTTCTGATCAAGAGTTCTGCCATTAGGACAGTTATCAAATCCAATAACATTACCAGAGCTTTCGCCTGCGGCTGTTATATAAAGTTTGATACTCATGTTTTTAAAAAGATAAGCATAGCTTGAAAAAGTCACCCCGGGACATTGAGCTCTCAATCTACTATTTATGGTTGCTAGATTAATATCAGCCCACATGGTAGTTGGTCCTGCGTTTAAAGTATAAGAATTTAATACGATATTCTGAGCACGACATTTCATTTCTTCCGGTTGAAGACCAGAAGTATCAAATTCCATACCACCGGTGAAAATATCCCAGGCATCTTCATACCACGCGCTGTCATCGTCTTGTGGTTTTGGTCCATCCCAAATCTCTATATCCTCAAGCTCTACAGTCACTTTAATCGGATATGGTGTCATATTTACAAGCCTGTATGATAAAACACTTCTTTCAAGTTTCACTTCGTCTATGGTTGCTGAAAGAACATCGGGAGTATCTATAACATGTGTATAAGTTTTATCTTTAGCAGTATAATAAACAGGGAGATCAATACACCAAAACCGCTGGCATCCGACTTCATTGCTTAAACCGTATCCTCTGATAATTTCTGTCTGGCCCGGAGAGATAACAGTATTGTTCTGAAAAGGCTGGCTGACTGGCAAAGGTGGAGAGCCCCCAATATGATATTTGGCTGTGATTGTTAATTCATTAGGATTGATATCATAGTTACCTGTGTTTTCAATCTCGATATTCCAATTACCCATACCTGAATACTCAGAAGATTTTATGCGAACCCCTCTGATAACATCCTCTGGTAAAACGAGTTCTCCGTTTTTCAATATCCTTGTTGCCACTGACTCTGGAGTAACAGCACTGTGCTTAATTATCTTCGTATTTACAAGGGCTTTTGATAATGGTTTTGCAGCGGCCTGCATTTTCACACTTGAAGGGAACATCTTTAAAGGAAAAGGGATGGTTTTATTGGTGATAAACCTATGATTACCAGTATGTACAGTTCGCCACATTTCAATCCTCAAACTAATCGTATCATCCTTTTTTTGCCAGGCCATTGTATCTATAACTCTTTTCGTGTCTCCTGGCGCTACGTAAGTCATAACACAGTCGTAACCTGCCTTCTGTTCAGAACCATCCCTTGATATTTGAAAAACCCTTATAAAATAACCCCAATTAGGAAGACCTTCGTTGCCGGTATTCTTGTATAACGCCTCCCAGTAATAACCTTCAGGTTCTAACCTGACATCGAACTCAAGAAATTTTGCATGGTATTTCGATACCATGCTCATTTCAGTTGGTTGAGAAACCTGGGTCATCAGTGTAGGAGTTGGACGAAGCTCATCAGCCGGTGTCAAAGGTGGCGGTGGATTACCTTGAGTTGGTGGCTGTGATTTTGGAGCGGCAAAGTGTTTTGACTTAGAAGCTGATTCCTTTATTCTGAAATTTTTTATACGGGTATTATTCTTATAATTAGTTTCATTAATTTTTTTATCGGGGTTAATCACTGCTGTTACCCGATAATTTCCCGGCCTTGTAATATTTACTTTAGTTCTATAATACCAGTTCTTATTTTTAACCAGGCCTGGGACATGAACCAATGGATAAATTTTACCACCTATTTGAATCTTTAAAAATGATTTCGGAGAAATTATTGACTCACTATTTTTTACAACAGCAACAATGATAACTGTATCTGATTTCTTAGGATTAACAGGAATTATTTTAATACTTGAAACTGATAAATCAGGCAGGCCTTTAACTTTAACAATTGGGGCTATAGGCGGATTTGCTTTTTGCACTATTCTTTTTTCGGCCCGCACTAAAACTTTTTTATTATCTGCAATTCCTGTTGAAAAGGTACCCATGATCAAAAAGAAAACAATGGTAATGAGAATCTGAAGGTTCCAACGACTTTTCATGACTGCTCCTTATTATTTGTTGATTGTCGCGATCTGATCCCAAGTATATGTCATGTTATTTTACCTTT
>CAZYDL010000037.1:0-16795 GCA_964646305.1 uncultured Desulfobacula sp.
TCGCATGATTTGAGCTGATTCAAGTCCTTTAACTGATCTTACAACTTTGTATTGAATATCAAGGGGCAAACTGTTACCAAGACCTGAAGCATATATCTCCTTTGACTCCATTCCCTCGTATTCAAGAATAACATGGTGGCTTTCCCGCTCTGGAAATTTTACAATTTTATCCTCAAAAGAGGGGCAGTACCTTGCAGACATCCCTTTTATATGTCCGCCGTAAAGAGCTGAATATTTAAGATTCTGCCTTATGATTTCATGGGTTTTAAGGTTTGTGTGTCCCATAAAACTTGGCAGCATGGGATTTACAATGGATTTTGTTGAAAAAGAAAAGGGCTTGGGATTTTTGTCTGAATTATGGATATTAAATTGTGAAAAATCAATGGAATCGACATGGAGCCGAGGTGGAGTTCCGGTTTTCATTCTTCCCATATTAAAACCAAATTGTGCAAGATCATCTGCAAGACCTATGGATGAAAATTCTCCAGCCCTGCCGGCTTGAAATTTTGATGATCCAATATGAACCACCCCTTTAAGAAAGGTACCAGTGGCAATGACAATGGCTTTGGTTGAGTACTCAAAACCTGTTTGATCGACTATTCCAGCCACCATATAGTTTTCAACCACAAGTTTGTGTGCCATACCCTGTTTTAAATCCAGATTTTCACGCTTTTCAAGGGCGGTTTTCATATTCTTTGAATACAAATGCTTATCATTTTGTGTCCTTGTGGAGTGAACTGCAGGGCCCTTGCGTGTATTCAATGTTTTATATTGAATGGCAGAAGAATCTGTAATTTTTGCCATTGCGCCGCCAAGGGCATCAATCTCCTTAACAAGCTGTCCTTTAGCCATACCTCCAATGGAAGGGCTGCACGGCATGGATGCAATCTTATCCATATCAATGGTTAAAAGCAAAGTAGTACATCCCATGCGTGCTGCAGCCAGAGCTGCTTCACATCCTGCATGACCGGCTCCTATAACAATAACGTCATATTCTTTATAATTTGAATTCATAACCTAATAATATATCATCTGCTGTAAACAATGATCAATACTTAAAATTCAAAACTTGCTGCCCTGACGGGTTTTGTAAAATTTATATGGGATATATCTTAATGCATTTAAATTGAGGTTGGCTTTGGTTAAATAATAGTTTATACATAGGTAACTTTAAATAATAATCAAATTATACAGGATAGGATTATGACACATTCAGATAAGGGCCATTATGCAAATAAACACCAGGGACAAAAAATTGATGAAAAAATCAGCTCTTTAATTAAATCAAAGTCTCAAGAGAATAATTTGACTTGTGCTGCAGCACATAAGGCAGCAAAGGAACTTGGAGTTTCTCCGGAAGCAATTGGTATTCAAACCGATCTTATTGAATTTCGTATTACCATGTGCCAGCTTGGTCTGTTTGGTTATAAAGGTGGAACAAAACAGATTGATCCAGATTTTGATACACCTTCTGATATGGAAGCAGCACTTGATAAAGCCAATGATGACGGCAGACTTTCCTGTCTTGACTGCTGGGAAATTGCTAAGGATTTAAAGGCCAAGAAAATTGATATTGCATCGGCCTGTGAAAAAAAAGAAATAAGGATTAAGCCCTGCCAAATCGGTGCATTCTAGTATTTCCAATCAAGAGATGTAAGGAATCTGGTGAAAAGGTACTCGGATTATAATACCTATTTAAGGCAATTGTTTGGTCAAAGGGTACAAAAAATTTCCATTGATGCAGGATTGTCTTGTCCCAACAGAGATGGACTGCTTTCAAAAAAAGGGTGTATATACTGTAATACCAAAGGTTCTGGCTCTGGTATGTTCAAAAAAGGTCGTTCCATAAAAGAGCAGGTTAAAGCCAATAAAATTGGAGCAATAAAAAAATATAAAGCTAAAAAATTCCTGGCCTATTTTCAATCCTACTCCAACACTTACACAAGTTGCGAACATATGAAACTCATGTTTGATGAAGCACTTTCCTGTGACGGTATGGTGGGAATGGCAATTGGAACAAGACCGGATTGTATTGATGCAAAAAAGCTTGATTTAATAGAGTCATACACACAAAATTATCTGGTATGGCTTGAATACGGGCTTCAATCTGTTCATGATACAACACTGGAAAACATAAACAGGCAACATAATGCAAAAGATTTTTTTGATGCTGTTCAATTAACCTGCGGCAGGGGGATAAATATCTGTACCCATGTAATTCTCGGGCTTCCCGGGGAAGACAAAGCAATGATGCTTGAAACAGCAAAAATTCTGGGTGACAACCCGATTAATGGAATCAAACTTCATCTGCTTTATGTTATCAAAGGGACCATACTTGATAAATTGTGGAAAAGAGGTGAATATACTCCCCTGGAGCAAAATGAATATGTTGATCTGGTGTGTGATTTTTTAGAAATTCTGCCCAAAAATATTATTATCCAGCGTATTACAGGTGATCCCCATGCAGAAGAACTGCAAGCTCCAATGTGGGCAGGCAGATACAGGGAAACATTTAATATGATCCAGAATACTCTTGAAAAAAGGGATTCCTTTCAAGGTATGAGATGTGAGATATGAAAGCACACAACAGCTACTGCATTGGCAACATTTAAAGAATTTTTCCTGCCAAACATGGGAATGTTAACAAATTCATCACAGACTGCCATGACATGGGATGAAATTCCATACTCTTCATTACCAAACACCACTATGGTATTTTTCTGCCATGCAAGGTCATGGTAGGGTAAAGAGCCTTTCACAGTTTCAACCCCGATAATGTGAAATCCTTCCTTTTTTTTATCAAGAAGAGTCTGGGCAAGGTCATCTGTTTTTACCTGGTCAATCCATTTATCAGCCCCCATGGCGGTTTTTTGAACATTGGGATGTTCTTTCCCTGGAGTGTTGCCAAGAATAATTGAATTAAACCCTGCTGCTTCGCAGGTTCTGAAAATAGAGCCAATATTAAAAAGGCTTCGTATGCCATCTAAAGCAATATGACAATTGATATCTATTTGATTAGTTTGAACACTTGAATCCCTGGTTTGAATTTTTTCAAGGAGATCATAATCACGTATTGGTTTGTCTGTACATGCTCTGTGAAAGTTAATTTGGTCGGAAACAGCTTCAATCCACAATCTTATTGTGTTGGATTCAGGCCTGGTAAAAGCTTCCATTCCTGTCCAGCTGAGGATCTGGTTATATTGTTCTGTAAAAAAAATCAGGGAATTTGGGCTGACACGATTTGCAGTTAATATCTGATAAAAGGATGATAACCACTTGATAATATGTCTTTGCCTGTTTCCATGGGATTGTGATAAAAATTTTTTTTTAGTAAAGCCAAAGGTATCCATATGCATTTATACCAGTTAATGACTTTTGAATATAGTAGATAATTTTAAAGTCGGCATTGAAGTTTAATATAATTCAATTACCTGCCGATACTTATTTCATGCTCAAATATTAAAATATGGCCTATTTTTAAGGAGAAGCAAGATGAGTTCTATATCAAATCAGCCTTTAGCGGCATCAACAGCACCCCGGCAAAATTATCTGTCCGATGCGCAGTTTTCAAGCTATGTTAGAAAACAATCAATAAGTGCCTATGAAAGCCTTGATGCAGGATTGACAATAGAGACAAAAGAGGGAGATTCTGTCACATTAACATCCAATTCATATGCTCAATTAGATGCTCATATGTATGACTCCAGAGGTATTCTTCAAACAGAATCGGGCAGGGCCATGGTGACTCAGAATACAAGAGAAATAACTTTAGCTTCAGGCGAAAGCTTCTCTTTTTCCGTTGTTGGGGATTTAAGCGATGCAGAACTGGCTGATATAGAAGCCATTGTAAAAGGTATTGATGAAATAATTTCTGAAATGGTTCAGGGCGATATGGATGGAGCAGTTGAAAAAGCTCTTTCCATGGGTGGCTATGACACTGTTTCCATGTATGCTGCCGATATATCCCATGAAAAATCATATCAAATGAGATCTCAAACCACATCTCAAACCATGGAATATATACCAGAACCAAAACCTGCAATGCTTCCGGAACAGGCAAGCCCTGTTGCCTTTATAAACAAAGCTTTTCCAGAACATTACACCCTTGGCAAACAAGAAGAGAGTGCAATAAAAAATATAAACAAATTTGTTGAAAAAATGACTGACCAGTTGGCAAAACATGGAGATAAACTGGTTGATAAAGCTCAAAAACCCATTGATAAGCTTTTTAGACATCACCTTGACGATATCAGGCAAAACTCTGATGATAAGAATATGCAAAAGCAATCGATTTACACTGCCATTGAAGAGGCCAGGCAAAAAATTGATGAATTAATTGAACAAATGACAAAGGTTTTGTTTAAAAATAATTTTGAGACTCTATTGGAATAGATAAAAAAAATAAAATATTTTAAGCTGTTGGCTTTTCCTTGACTTTTTTTATTTCCTTCACGTATCATGACTAATAAATCCAGATCAGTCAGGAAATTGTGCATGAGTGCTATCCAGGAACTTGTAAAAGAGATAAAAAATTTAAAACCCATTCCAGCCGTGATCAACCAGATCCTTGAAATAGTTGATCAACCAGACAGCTCCATGCATCAAATAGCCAATGTAATCCAGTATGACCCAGCTGTGACAGCAAGTGTTTTAAGAATGTGTAATTCAGCATTTTTTGGACTAAAACATCCGGCAGAATCCATAAAAGATGCTGTTACTCTTCTTGGAATTGATCAAATTGTAGAGATCGTATTGGTGAATTCAGGTGCCAAAGTCTTATCCGGTGATAACAGAGGATATGGTCTCCATGAAGGAGCAATGTGGAAATATGCTGTCTCTTCTGCTTTAATTGCAAAACAGATTGCTCAAAAGCTTAATCTTGAAAATGCAAACACAATTTTTACAGCAGCTTTACTCAAGGATATTGGTAAAATAGTCCTGGACAGGTTTATTCAGGACTCTTTTGAAAAAATAACAGCATTGGTTGTGGATGATAATTTAAGCTTCAGAGAGGCTGAAAAAAAAATCATTGGCGTGGATCATACTGAGCTTGGAGGAATGATTGCGAAAATGTGGAAATTTTCTCCAACAATGGTAAGAATTATTCGCAATCACCACTTAACTGATATCTCCATGGTCAAGGAAAAAGAGATTGCAGTTGTCTATCTTGCTGACTGCATCTGCATGATGGTTGGCATTGGCGTGGGTTCAGATGGCCTGGCATATAGATTTCATGACCAGGCCATGACCGAGCTTGGAATTGAGGCCGATGATATATCAAAAATAATTGCTCAGTTTGCCTTTAATATGGAAAAAGTTGAAAATCTGTTTAATATGGTCTGATAAAGACAAGTTATAGGGTTGTCCTCATTTCGAAATTATTGTCAGCAAGATAAGTTTTCACATCCTGGATCAAGACTTCTTTTCTGTGGAATATTCCAGCAGCAAGGGCTGCTTCTGCGTGAGTCTGCTCAAAAACTTTAACAAAATGCTCTTCACACCCTGCTCCACTTGAGGCTATCACCGGAATGGTAATGGCATTTTTTACAGCATTGATCAATTCAAGGTCAAAGCCGGAATTTGATCCGTCTTTATCAATACAATTTAAAAGGATTTCTCCTGCTCCAAGTTCTTCACAGGCTTTTGCCAATGCAACAGCATCAAGGTCTCGAGCTTCCCTGCCGCCCTGGACAGTACATTGATACCAGCAGTATTTTTCATTGTCAGGCCCAGGAAATTGAGTTTTAATTACATTGTGATTTTTTGCATCCTCTGGAGAATTTACATAGATTTTTTTAGGATCTATGGAAATAACAACAGCCTGATTCCCATAGATTTTCGCAATCTGCTCTATGGAGCTTTTTCCTGTTTTTTTTCCTGTTTTCAGATATTGTTCGACAATATATACAGCATCACTGCCAATGGATATTTTATCAGCTCCGGATCTGAAATATTTGGATGCCACATCAAGGGAGGTATAGGTTTTACCATTAATATCTGTGTAATCCCTGATTCCGCCGCCAATGGTCAAAGGAACAAAAACCTTTTTACTTGTCTGTTCAAGAACTTTAATCATTGGCATGTCTTTTAGGGGGAAATCCCGGAACCCTGTAATATTTAAAAAGGTTATCTCATCTGCACCCTCTTTATAATACCTTTTGGCAAGCTCCACTGGTTTTCCAAGATTTCTGACCTTACCCTCCTGCCTTACATCATATTGATCCCCCTTTGTCACCACAAGATCGCCCTGATCATTGGACCTGACATCAAGGCAGGCAATTATTCTTTTTGACAGTCCCCTGCCTTGGATATCAACAACACCCTCTGGCTCTAAATTTTTTTGATAAATAAAATTTTCAAGCAGTTTGATTCCAGCTTTTCCGCTTTTTTCAGGATGAAACTGGGTGCCTATAATATTGCCTTTTTGAACACTGCTCACAAACTCATAATCGTAATGTGTAGTTGCTAAAACTATGGATTCATCTTCAGGTACAATATGATAGGAGTGAACAAAATAAAATTTTGTGTCCAGCGTAACATTTTTAAACACAGGAGATTTCTGTTTGATGTTGACTCCATTCCACCCGATATGTGGAACAGCAAGCTGTGTTTTAAAGCGTTGAACCCTGCCCTTGAAAATATTCAGGCTTTCATTACCTGAAACATCCTCCTCACTTCCTTCAAACAATGCCTGCATGCCAAGGCAGATCCCAAAAAAAGGCTGATCAGCTTTGAGATACTCTTGCAAAGGCTGAATATAGTCTCTTTCATTTAAAATTTTTATCATGCTTTCATAATTTCCCACACCGGGAAACAGAAGTTTTTCAGCATCAAGGATATCTGATGGTTTGCTCACTATTTTAATTTTGGTTCCAAGCTTTTCAATGGCATTGACTACGCTTCTAACATTGCCTGCCCCATAATCAAGTAGGGTAATCATAATTTTATAAAATTCCTATTTATACTTTTTTGTTTATTTTACTGATTCTCAACCAGAATTTCTCATATCTAAGAAATCAATAAGCTTGCATTATCAATAACTGCCATATCACCTTGAAAAGCATTTATCATTGTCTGTATCATGGCGGTTTCTATTTTTTGTATTCCAATTTTCCTGCACGTTTTATCATCAAGAGCAGTTTTTATAAAGATATTTATCCTGCGGGTTTTGTCCATCATGGATAAAGCCGTGCCTCCATTACCACTATACCTATCTTTAAGTGAGCTAAATGCCCGGGAAAAATTTTGGAAAGCACAATATTCGAGAAAAGTATCAGACCCGAGACCATCAGGACAGTGAGCAATAATAATTAAACTTCCTTTGTCTTTAACAAACATGGCTGCATTATTGACGGCTTTATGTGCCTGGATAAAATTAATGTCCTTTGGAAATCCACCGCATGATGCAATAACAAGTTTGTATTGTTTTTTAGTTCTGACTTTAAACTCGCCTTTATCTTTGATTTTCCGGTCATTTTTATCTTTGATTCTATAATGCAGATCAAGAACACCACACGCTTTTAAAAAATCATTGTAACTCTTTCCCACAACAAGCCGGCATACTCTTGAGTTTGAATCAAGAATGCCATGTATTGAAATTTGCTGGGTTTTTAAAGCATCATCAATCTGCTTTAAATCATCTGCAAGATGGTTGTTGTAAAGGTTTCCAGGCCTGCATCCAGGTGCAAGTTTTTTTATTTTTTTATCAAGAAACAGACCATGGTTCTGGTAGATATCAGGTTTATGGCCAAGGCCGGGGAAAAGTAATTTTCTTCCACCACCGTATCCGGCAAAATAGTGGTGGGACAGGGCACCAAAAGTGATAATCAAATCACTTTCAAGGATATCTTTTCTAATATGAATTTTTGTGCCCCTGTCTGTTTTTCCAAGATATGTGAAAAGGCTTTTATCATCACTATCATGATGGATAAATTCATGGTTTTTATATGTATCACCATAGGTATTGAGACACTCTTCATCACTTTGTCTCGCATGGGTTCCATAGGCAATAAAAAATTGAATCTGCTGTTTTTGGATATTTTTTTTACAAAGAATATCCACCACCCAAGGCAGATAAATGTTATAATCACACAGCCTTGTTTTATCTGCAACAACAATGGATACAGCAAAGGAGGCAGCACTGCAATTTGACGGGTTTTCTGGTATGCACAAAGAAAAATCTTTTGTAAATTGTTCTTTGGTTACACAAAATTCCGGTTCCTGAATATTTAAACTTTCTGCTGTGCCTGGTAAACCAAGATTAAAGAAAATCTTGCCGTATTTAAATTTATAGCTTGTGTTCATTATCAGCAGTATAAAGGTAGTTAAAAGGTAATAAAAGAGATATTTTCACTAAAAACGCATCTGCCCTTAACATGTAAGGTATTCTTGTGGTAAAATCATACAGCTAATGTGCTGTAAAAAAATCAGACAAATTGAGCTGTCACCAACAATTATTTTCAATTAATCTTGACACAAACTTCCACCCCAAATATTATACCCTAAAAAATTGAGAAAGATATGAAATTTTATAGAAATTAGAATAAGGATATAAAAAATGACAGATATAAATCAGGGAACGAACCAGTCAAATAATGTTGACGAACATATTGCACAATTAAAAAATGCTCTTATTAAAAATGAACAGTGCGGGACAACTCATTATAATCTTGCCGTGGCATATATGGGAAAACAGGAATATGTTGAGGCGGAAAATGAACTTCATGAAGCCATAGACTGCAGCCCTTCGCTTGCAGAAGCCTATGTTCTTCTTGGAGGGATCTGTCTTCAAAGAAAAGATCTTGAGGGATGCTACAGGTTTAACCAGAGTGCAACAAAAGCAAGAGCCGGCTTTGCAGAAGGGTACAGCAATATGGCATTTGTTCTTATTCAATTGATTGATGGCAAAGATCCAAAGGAAGATGAAGAAAAAATGGATAAGGCCATTAAATACCTTAAAAAAGCCATTATCCACAATAAAAATTTTGTCCAGGCTTACACCACCCTTGGCACAGCTTATTTTATGAAAGGTCTTATTCCAGAAGGTATTAAAGCAAATCTTGAGGCTGTTCTAATACAGCCTGAATTTCCTGTTGCCCACAATAACCTTGCTGTGGCTTATCTTGAAAATAAAGAATTTGCTAAAGCCGTTGAACATTGTGATAAAGCTGAAAAATTTGGATTTGAAGTTGCCCAGAAACTTAAAGATGAGCTTGCCCCCCATAGAACTGCCACGGCCGGCTTGAAATAATCTGTGCCATGGCAGACCATGAAAGATCAGCATATTTAACTTAAGTGGTTTCATATAAAAACTTAATGGAATTTAATTTATTCAGCTTTTTTATATCAGGTGTTAAAAAAGAGGTTTTACCTGATTCGGATTTGTGGCAATTGCCATTGTCTGGAAAAAATATCGGGAAATCTGGTGATTCTGATTTTACAACAGGGCATTACTATCTTGCTGCCTGCAGGTTTTTATCAAAAGATAATTTCTCTGTCTTACAAACAGCTCTTAAGTCATTTTCAAGTCTTAAACCTTGTTCTGGCAAGTCCGGCCATGACACCTCTGTCATGGCAGATCAAATAGTCAGGATTGAAGTTTATCTTGAAAAACATGGTGCTTTTTACCATCCTTTGAAAATTCAGGTTATTTTGCACAGTAATCAAACCTGTTTGTTTGTCTTGAACGGTGCTGTGTCAAAACAGGGAATTTCTTTCATAAGAAATGAGTATGAGCTGCTCTTGAAACTCAATAAAAATCAATTGAGATCCTATCTGCCGCAGATTTATGGATTTGATTTTATATCAATGGATGGAGTAAGGGTTGGTTTTTTTCTTGGTCAATGGTTTGACAACTATAAAGAATTTCATGTCAGTGATGATAATGGCACCCGGCAAATTTCAATATGGGATTCTGATGGTAGCTGCTACTATATCCAAGTGGGAGATTCCTTTGAAATTTATCAGCAAATTGCCGGGATTTTGACCTATTATTATAATATTGAAACCTTTGAACAGATTGCTTCATGGCATCATGCTGCCGGTGATTTTATTATAAACATGGAAGGTGATAAATTAAGTGTCAGGCTGATTACAATAAGGGCATACCTGCCCGTGACACAGCTTGGTGTGGGGGAAGATGATCAAACAACATATATCCTTCCCTCTTTATTATTCTTTTTTCTCAACATGACAATAAGGATGCGCCTTGACCGGTTAAATGGTACCAGTAAAATAGTGATGATAGATGGGCTTGTATTAAATGAAATCATAAAAGGTTTCCTGTCTGCTTTGGATGATAAATCTGTGATTTATGATTATGGAAATTTAAGATCAGCTTTTATTGAATTTTTTGTGCAATTTGAGGAGGAACAAATATTTGATATTGCGACAAATAATGTAGAGTCAAATTATTCTGATCCCCTTGAAATAACTTTGATAGAAGCAAATTTGGAAACTCATTGCAGGACATTGTATTCAATTTTCAAAAACATCGAAAAATAACCTTTTTTATTGACATGAACTGTTATAAGTCTTATATGAACGATGTTAGTTTGTTCAAGTTGTTCCCATTGTACGGCGGTATAAGGGTTTACAACGTTATAGAGCAATACAAATTTAGATTATTGAATGAAAAGTTGTATAACTATTTCATTATTTGATTGAAAATTAACTATTAACGGAGGTAAGTAAATGGCTAAGCATGAAACTCCTTTCCTGGATCAGCTGGAATCTGGCCCATGGCCAAGCTTTGTCTCTGACCTGAAACAACAGGCAGAAGTAAGGGCTAAAAATGAAAAAGGTGTTGAATTCCAGATTCCTGTGGAATGTGTTGACGATCTTCTAGGTGTTCTGGAGCTCTCTTACAAACATGGAAGAACCCATTGGAAACATGGCGGTATTGTAGGTGTTTTTGGTTATGGCGGTGGTGTTATCGGTAGATATTGTGATCAACCTAAATTATTTCCAGGGGTTGAACATTTTCATACAATGCGTATTGCCCAGCCTGCTGGTAAATACTATACAAGTGAGTATCTAAGAAAACTTACAGATCTTTGGGATTTCAGGGGTTCTGGTGTTACCAATATGCATGGAGCAACAGGTGATATTATTTTCCTGGGAACTACAACTCCCCAGATTGAAGAGATATTCTGGACATTGACACATGATATGGGCCAGGACCTTGGCGGATCAGGCTCCTGCCTGAGAACTCCTGCTGACTGTCTTGGTACATCAAGATGTGAATATGCATGTTATGATACAAATAGAATTGTTGACTTTTTGACAAAGGAATATCAAGACGAACTTCATCGTCCTGCATTCCCCTATAAATTCAAATTCAAATTTGATGGCTGTGCCAACTGTTGCGTGGCTTCAATTGCACGTTCTGACCTCTCCTTTATCGGTACATGGAGAGATGATATCAGAATTGATCAGGATGCAGTTAATAAATATGTTGAAAATGCTGAAGGTTATCCTGCCAATGCAGGTGCTTTTAGAGGCAGCAGAGACTGGGGTCCATTTGACCTTGAAAAAGAAGTCTTAGCTTTATGCCCCACAAAATGCATGAAGTTTGAAAATAAAAAACTATTTATTGATAATCCTAATTGTACCCGTTGCATGCATTGTATCAATGTAATGCCAAGAGCTCTTAAAGTTGGTAAAGATACAGGCTGTTCCATGCTTGTTGGTGCAAAAGCTCCTATTCTTGATGGTGCCCAGATGGGTTCCCTGCTTGTTCCATTTATAGAAGTAAATCCAGACAATGATTATGAAGCAATTGTGGATGTCATTGAACCTATCTGGGACTGGTGGATGGAAGAGGGTAAAAACCGTGAAAGAGTTGGTGAATTGATCATGCGTCAGGGTTTCCAGAGACTTCTTGACGTTACTGGTATAAAAGCAATACCTCAGCATGTTCAATATCCAAGAACCAACCCCTATATTTTCTGGAAAGAAGATGAGGTTGAAGGCGGCTGGGAACGTGATGTTGATGAATATAGAAAACACCATCTTAGATAGAAAGGGAGAATTATAATGGCATTTATTTCAACTGGATATAATCCAAAAAAACCTATGGAAAACAGGATCTCAGATCTTGGTCCTAGAAGTTATGAAGAGTTTTATCCTCCTGTGATTGCAAAAAACAAAGGCAAATGGGACTACCATGAAATCCTTGAGCCAGGCGTTCTTGTTCATGTGGCAGAATCAGGAGACGAAATATACACTGTAAGAGTTGGTGGTTGTCGTTTGATGAGTACCTCTCATATAAATGAAATCTGTGACATCGCTGATAAATATTGTGACGGACATCTTCGTTTTACCACCCGTAACAATATTGAGTTTCTGCTTGATTCAAAAGATAAACTTGAACCCCTTAAAAATGATCTGGCTTCCAGAAAATTTCCCGGTGGTTCATTTAAGTTCCCCATTGGCGGTACTGGTGCCGGTATAACTAATATTGTTCATACCCAGGGCTGGATCCATTGCCATACTCCGGCAACAGATGCTTCAGGTACTGTAAAAGCAACCATGGATGAACTGTTTAGTGACTTCCAGGATATGAGACTTCCTGCACAATTGAGAGTTTCCATGGCATGCTGTCTTAATATGTGTGGTGCTGTACATTGTTCTGATATTGCAATACTTGGATATCACAGAAAACCACCAATGCTGGATCATGAATATCTTGATAAATTGTGTGAAATTCCACTTGCAGTTGCAGCATGTCCCACAGCAGCAGTTAAACCTTCCAAGGTAAAACTTGCCAATGGTACAGAAGTAAAATCAGTAGCTGTTAAGGATGAGAGATGCATGTATTGCGGTAATTGTTATACAATGTGTCCTTCCATGCCTCTTGCTGATACAGAAGGTGATGGTATTGTTCTCATGGCAGGCGGAAAAGTTTCCAATAGAATTTCTGATCCGAAATTTTCCAAAGTAGTTGTGGGATTTATTCCCAATGAGATGCCAAGATGGCCTTCCATGACAGATGCCATTAACAAAATGGTTAATGCATATTCAAATGGTGCCAATAAATATGAGCGTCTTGGTGACTGGGCAGATAGAATTGGATGGGAAAAATTCTTTGAGGTGTGTGAACTTGAATTCACCCATCATCTTATTGATGATTTCCGTCAGCAGGCATATATGAGCTGGCGTCAGTCAGCACAATTCAAATTCTAATAACCGCGTGGGCGGATTTTAAAAGAGTTTGTAATTAATAGTCTTTAAAAATCGTAAAGCCGGAGCAGAAAATTTATCTGCTTCGGCTCATACGTTGAATTTCAAAGGAGTATGACAATGAGTGAACTTCTTGATAATAAAGAAGCAGCAACTAAAGCTGTGGTGGACTGGATGGTAAAAAAATCCAAAAATAAAACCAAGTTTTATTTCAAAGATTTCTATAAAATTTTCCCCGAAGACAAACCAAGGATGATTAAAAAAGTTATCACTAAAATGGTTCAAGAAGAGATACTTGAATACTGGTCTTCTGGAAGTACAACCATGTATGGCCTTAAAGGCGGCGGCATACAGCATTCGTCTGAAGGCGAAAGTTAAGATATAAATTAATTAAATTTATCCATGCAGCAGGTTTACAAAAAGATTCCAGGAATAGTTATTGCCGGACTTCGGGGAGGATCAGGTAAGACAATTATCTCTCTGGGCATTACAGGTGCATGGAAAGAGATGGGCTTTAAGGTCTCACCTTTTAAAAAGGGACCTGACTATATTGATGCCGGCTGGCTTTCCAAGGCAGCCGGTCGCCCATGTTACAACCTTGATACTTTTCTTTGCACCCCCTCTGTTGTTAAACACTCCTTTCGTGAAAATTCTCAAAACAGTGATGTTGCGGTAATTGAAGGCAATCGTGGTCTTTATGACGGTATTGATACCAATGGTTCCACTGCAACCTCAGAACTTGCCAAACTCTTAAACCTGCCCGTGCTTCTAGTCTTGGATTGCACTAAGAGCACCCGTACAATGGCGGCCTTACTTTTTGGCTGTATAAAATTTGATCCAGAAGTGAAAATTTGCGGTGTTATTTTAAACCAGGTGGCAGGGAAAAGACATGAAGGAAAAGTTAAACAAAATATTGAAAAATATTGTAATATTCCTGTATTAGGTTCAATTCCAAAACTCAAAAGCAAAGATTTCCCTGAAAGACATATGGGACTTGTCACTTCACAGGAACACTCCTTTTCTATGAAAGCCATTGATGCAGTGATAAAAACAGCCCAGGATAATATTGATCTTAAAACGCTCCATGAAATTGTCACCAGTAAAGAGTATTGCATTGAGCCTGGCAAAAAAGAGCAAATCAGTATATCAACAGAAATAGAAGAGCAGACAGGACCAGCATCAATAAAACAAGGACAAACTGCATTGCCAGATCTTACAATTGGAATTATAAAAGATTCTGCTTTTCAGTTCTATTACCCTGATAATATTGATGCATTAAAAAAACTGGGTGCAAATATTATTTTTATTAGTCCTTTAAGCGAAACAATTATTCCAGATGTTGATGCCATATATATGGGCGGCGGCTTTCCTGAAACCCATGCACCACAGCTTGCCAAAAATAAGAGGTTTAAAGAAAACTTAAGACAATTATCCCAAAAAGGACTGCCCATTTATGCTGAATGCGGGGGGCTTATTTTCCTAGGTGAGAGTATTAATTTAGATGGCAGGGTTTTTCCCATGTCCAATATTTTTCCCATAAAATTCGGCTTTTCAAACCGCCCTCAAGGGCATGGATACACCAAAGTGCAAGTTGTTAATGATAATCCTTTTTTTAAAAAAGGTGAAATTTTAAGGGGTCATGAATTCAGGTATTCCAGCATCCTTGATATAGATTATAAGGATCATGAAATGGCTTTTAAAATGGAGAGGGGAAAAGGTATTCTTGAGAAAAAGGATGGATTTTTTAAAAATAACACTTTTGGCACTTACACCCACATCCATGCACTTGGCAGCCCTTCATGGGCTCCATCATTAATTAAGCAGGCAAAAGCATTTCACAACAGACATAGGCTAACAGGTTGCTGATTTTTTCAATAAAAAAAGGGTTTCCATGTTAAGGAAACCCCTGTTATCTTCTTGTTAAAGTGTTTTTAATACTATTTATTTTTGTCCTTCAACCTTCACCTTCACATGGCATGCTGTGCAGGAAACAGGGCCGGGTCCCTTTCTTCCCTTGGGGTCACCAGCTTCAATATTAATCGTTTTATGGCAGACCTTACAATTTTCATGTATTGCATTTTCAAGCAGCATAATACTTTTTCGATTTTCTTTAGTTTTCTTAAGCTCAGTATGACACTCAACACATTGCTGGACATTGTCACCAAGTTTAAGATCTAATGGCTTTCCTTCCTTGTCATGATGACACTCACCACAGGAAATTTTATAATCTATATTATGTTTTTTGTGAGTAAAGACAAAAACTTCATATTTTGGGGGGGTATATTTTCTTATTGTATATTTATTATAATCCATTGTTATTTCATCGGGGACTTCAGTTCCGGCTTGCAGACCTGTTGCAGCAAAAATCACAGATATCCCTGCAGCTAAAAGCCAAGTCAATAGCTTTTTATTCATAATCAATTTTACTCCTATATAAGGTTAAACATCTCTTTTAATTTTATATTGACACCATGCCAATCCCGCCAATATACTTAGAACTTTTTTACACCCTGAATTGCTGAAAAGTCAACAATAAAATATCGAATTTTAAAGCCATACAGTCCATTGCTAATCTATCAAATCTCAACCCTGATATTTTAATAGATTTTATATCGAAAGTATTTATTTTACATCTGTTCTTATGTGACATTCACTACAGGATGTAGGAGGTGCAGATTCTTTAAATCCTCTGGGGTCGCCAGCTGCCATATTCGTTTCCTTGTGGCAGGTAATGCAACTTGCATGGTAGGCATTTCTAAGCAGCATAATACTTGTTCGATTCTTTGTTGTCGCTTTTAGTTCTATATGGCATTCTGCGCACGGTTTTACTTCATCGCCCATTTCAAGATCTATGTGGTGACACTTGTCACAGGAAATTTCAGCATCCATAGCATGTATAGCATGTGGAAATTCAACGAAATTTCGATTGGAGGTTTTAAACATGCGTTTTTCATATTTATTATAATCCATTGTTATGTCATCATAAAAATCAGTTCCGGCATAAAGAGCTGTTGCAGAAAAAAGCACAGAGATTCCAGCAGCTAAAATCCAGGTCAGTAACTTTTTATTCATAACCAGTTTTACTCCTAATAAAGGTTTAATATATATTCCATGTTTTATTTTGACAGCATCCGCCATCCTGTCAGTTTTTTTGAGACTAAATCCCATTGTTTTCATTTATATACTTAGAGTTTTTAAACCCTGAAGCACTGAAAAGTCAATAGTAAAATATTGATTGTTAAACATTATCAGCATCGCCTTCTGTATTGTTTTGCTCTTTGGGTTCTGATTCTTTTTCCTGGTTTTCTTTATTATTATCAACAACCTTTTTTTTGCCAAATATTCGGGCACCAATGATGCTGATTTCATAAAGCACCATTAAGGGAAGTGCCATCATGACCTGGGTGACAACATCGGGTGGTGTAATAAGAGCTGCGCCCACAAAGAATAATAATAAAGCATATTTTCGATTCTTTTTTAAGAAATCTACTGTAACAAGCCCCATTCTTGCCATAAAAGTTAATACCAGCGGCAGTTCAAAAACAAAGCCAAAGGCAAGCAGCATTTTAGAAGCAAAGGAGAGATATTCCTTCATGGATGGCATGGCATGGAT
>CAZYDL010000038.1:0-6061 GCA_964646305.1 uncultured Desulfobacula sp.
GTAACAAGAATTTTCATTGTGTCAGGCTTTGTATCAAAAACACCTTTTATAAAATTTTTCCAGCCATCCATTTTATGGATCTCATCAAGAACAAGTAAATTTGTATCATCTAACCATGACTGATTTTTAATAATTTTTCTGTCTTTGAAATTATCATAATTTAAATAGATGCTGTTGGAAAAGGATTTGGCAATATCTAATGCCAGCCAAGTCTTGCCAACCTGTCTTGGCCCAGTCAGGAATACAAGCTTTTTGTTTAGATCTTTAATTATTTGTTGTTTTTGATATCTTTTCATAGTCTCTTATTTTTTTGTAAAAATATTCGACTATTATGCACTACTTTGCGTAAAAGTCAAGACTATTGTGCAAAACAGTGCATAATAGTCTTAGTGCCAGGTCAATATCTCATCTAAGTTCAAGAATTCGCTTTGCTGGAATAATACCGGTTGCAGCAGCAGATACAATATTGCCTGCAACTCCTGGACCGTCCCCTGCCACATACATTCCTTTAATGGCAGTTTCAAGATAATTATTGGTTTTAACCTGGGTGGCAAAAAACTTTATTTCCGGGGCATATAAAAGGGTTTCATCATTGGAAATACCCGGAATAACAGAGTTTAAAGAATTCAGCCCTTCAATTAAATTGGTCAAAATCCTTTCTGGCAGAGCCATGGCAATATCACCGCACACAACATTTGTCATGGTGGGTTCAATATATCCTTTGCTGATTCTATTCCATGTTGAGCGCCTGCCTCTTTTTAAATCACCAAATCGTTGTAAAATCGGTTTGCCGCCGCCTATAATAGTGGCAAGTTTTCCTATGGATTCACCATAGGCCTGATTATCAGTCACAGGTTCTGTTAATATGACCTTGGAAAGAAAGGCAAAGTTTGTATTGGATGATTTTTTATTTGAATATGCATGGCCATTGACACAGACAAAATCCTTATAATTTTCAAGGGAGATAAATCCACCCTGGTTGGTGCAGAACGTCCTGGTCTGATCATCATATGTGTGTGTCTGGATAAAAAAAGTAGGGTCATAGATAATATTACAAAGATCATCCATTATATCATTGTGGACTTCAACCCTGATTCCAACCTCAATTCCACGCTGGCTCAGATTTATTTTATGTTTCTGGGCAACAGCTGCCATCCAGTTTGCTCCGATTCTTCCCGGGGCAAGAATAACATTGGCGGCATTATATTGGCCTTTATCAGTTGTGACTCCTTTAATATGACCATCCTGTTCAATAATATCAATTACATCTTCACTGGTCTTTATTTCAAGTCCCTTTGATTGAATATAGTGAGCCATATCTGCAATATATCCGGGCAGGTTATCAGACCCAAGATGTTTTTGCTTTATTAAAAGAAGATCAATACCAAAACGTTTTGCCTCTTTTCGAATCTGCTTTGCATCACTCATATTGGTTGGGAAAACAGGACCGTCCATTTTAAATTTAGTAAAAATTTTTTCTGTTTCATCAATCAAGTCCTGGGCAGCAGCCATGGACATGAATTGTGTTAAATCTGTTTTTCCAAGACGCGGGATAAAATTAAGTTTGCCATCGGAATAGAGGCCTGCGCCACCAACCCCGGAGAGGATATTACACGGATCACACTGGACACATTTTTGCAGGTTATGATTTGGACATTTGCGTTTTAAAGGACTTTTACCCTTTTCAATTAATAATACATTTAACTTAGAGTGCTCAATTAAATGATAGGCTGCAAAGAGTCCGGCAGGGCCGCCACCCACAATAATTACATCATATTTCATATTAATTTTACCTGGTGTTAATAATCTTCCACTAATTTAGGCTACAATCAGCATCAACTCTTAATAATCAAAGAATTTTCATTGAATTGTCCTGGTAAAATAAGTAATCTTCCGGTCATGAAATGTCAAGAATATTTACCTTGATTATGTCTCTTTCTTTTTCACATGGCACTGGCCGCACATCTGGGGAATATTTTTGTTTTCTTTTTTCCTGACCTCTTGTGCATGACATTGTTTACATTGAATATGAAAGGCTTCCATCAGAGGAATTTGATTGTCACCACCTTTTTTTTCGTGGCAGTCTGAGCAGTACCCACCGTCGCCCCCGACATTTTCTCCGGATTCATCATAATCATGATGGCAATCCATACACTCCACGCAATCTTCATGAATCATGTGGGGGAATACTACCAGTGATCTGGTGTGTTCTGTGAATTCGTCACTCTCTATTTCAATGAATTCTTCCTGTGAGAATAGAGGATGACTCATTATGAGAAACGCAGATATTATTATCAGGCTATAATAAAATATTTTCATTACTTTTGCCCCTTAAACAATTGTGTTGTTTTTATTTTAATTATTCTCCAATTGTATCTTTTACAATTTTCAATAGAACATCCTTGTCAAACGGCTTTGTCAAACTGGCTACAGCTTTATGTATGGCATATTGGTTGCCTGAAAGGCCGCTGATAACAATCACTGGAATATTTTTAAATTCCTTTTGTTTGGAAAGTTTTCGATAAAAACGGGGCCCCCACTCTTCGGGCATCTCAAGATCAAGCGTTATGAGATCTGGATTCTCTTTTTTTACTATGTTGACACCTTCAGAACCATCCCTGGCCACGCATGTTTTATAACCATTGTTTTTAAAAATATTTTCCAAATATTTTACAATTTCGGGATCATCATCAATAATCATAATCTTTTTTGTCATATTTTTTTTTGTCATAACTTCAAATCTCCTTTTATAAGGATAGTTTTCATATGAAAGAACAGGCTGCAAACTTTGGTTCTTTCATATTTTTTATGTGTTAACAAATCAAAGCCGCCAGCGGTTTATTAATAGATAAAACTATTGATTATCTATTTTTTTAACATGACTGGGCGGTTGGCACTAATCACCGGCGCATTGGAACGTAAAACAACCTGCTCCACAGTGCTGCCGAGTACAGCTTCTTCTGGAACCATTTTTTTGGTGTGGTGAGCCATCACAATAAGGTCGGCAAAATTCTCCCGGGCATATTTAACAATCTCTACATAGGGAATACCTTCCCACACATTAATTTCATAATCATTGTATCCTTTCATTTTACTCAGATATCTTTTCCTTATCATTCCTTGGACTTCTCTTATTCTATCTTCAATAACTTCCTGATTTTCCGTATTTTTAAATGGCTCCGAGCTGATATCAATGGCATGGAAAATATGCAGGGAAGCATTAAATAGTTTGGTTAATCTAAATGCAAATTCAAAGGCCTGGTTTGATGCATTTGAAAAATCAGTACCAAAAACAATATTGGAAATTCCTCCCCAGAATGATGCGGCTGCACGACCGATTATAAGTACTGGGCAACGGGCAGACCTGGCTACATTCTGAAGGGTACTGCCTACTATGTGCCTGTTTGCAGAGCTGAATTTATCTTGCGTTGGTGTCCTTGCTCCCATTACAATCAAATCAATCTCTTTTTTCCGTGCCACTCTTAATATTTCCGTGTGTGGTATTCCCGCAGTAATAATAGTTTCACAGGAGGTATAGTCTTTAATCTGCTGCTGATATATCTCTTCTAATTCATTTTTGACCTTTACAAGCTGGTCGTCATGAAAATCAATTTCATCTCCGGTTCGAAGATCCGTGACAGTCTGGCTGAAACTTCTTGAAGGAATACCAAAAACATTAATTGTGAAAAGTTCAGTTTGATATCGTTTGGCCATGTCAAAAGCGACTCTGGCCGCAGCATCACATGAGGGTGTTCCTGTTGTTGCAAATAGTATTTTTTTATACATGAGTTCCCACCTGTTTTTTTTATTCTTCTTTATTTGATTCTTTTTTGGGTTTCATATGTTCCGGCACTACAACCATGCCAAGAAGAAGCGGTTTTAAAAATGACCAGCTAATACCAATTTTATATACTTCCTCAAGGTCCCGGATAGCATCCCAGCAGTTATGGCACGGAGTAATAACAAGTTTTGCACCTGTTGCAAGGATTTGATCTCTTTTTACTTTTTGACCAATATTACGCTCTTGTCTATATTTACCAATACCATTCAACCCGCCACCGCCGCCGCAACAAAAATTGTGCTCGCCATTGGGTGTCATTTCCCTGAAATCTTCAGCAATATAGCTCATTATTTCTCTGCCGCATTGGGAAAGTCCCCCATTCCGGATATAGTTGCAGGAATCATGATAAGTTACCGGCTCTTTAATTTTTTTTGCAGGATCAATTTTTAATTTGCCTGTCCTTAACGCTTCTGCAACCCATTCCACATAGTGCAGTGTTTCAACCGGTGTTTTTCCTGATTTTTGCCCGGCCCAATACGGACCTTCAATAACAGTTGCCCTGTATGCATGGCCACATTCTGTAACCACCATCTGTTTAGGTTTTAGACGATCCATGGCATCATATACTGATTGAACCTGGAGTTTCGCACCTTCCCAGTCACCGGCAAACATGGCCAGACTGGTCTCCTCCCACCCTTCACCCGGGACAGTCCAGTTTTCACCGGCAATACCGAAAAGTAAGGCTGCTTCAGCTATATCATCGGGGTAGTGTTTGGCTTCCCTGGCATTGACAGTGTACATTATATCAGCATTTTTTTTATCAATGGGAATTTTCAAGTCAGGCCATTCATCTTCGTATTCTTCAATCATCCACTCACAGGTATCCACCCACTCTTCAACGGTAACATCCATCTGTGCTCTGAATATCCGGTGCATGCCCGAACCAATCTTCATCTCCCATGGAACAAATCCCTGGGAAAATAGAAGTCCTCTCAAATAACTCATTAAAACACCCATATCAATGCCAAATGGGCAGTATAGCCCGCAGCGATTGCAACATGTGCATTTTCCCCATGCCACATCCATTGCATACCTCATAAAGGCATTATCCACATTTCCTTTCTGCTTGACAATTTTACCCAGAGTTGACTGGATTTTATAAGATGGCACCTGTTCTGGATCTTTATCATTGGAGAGATAAAAAGCACAGGCATCGGCACACATACCGCAGTGGGTACATATTTCCAGCCAGGTACGGATTCGAGAGCGGCATGTGTCATGCAAAAGTTTTTTTAATGCAGCAGTGTCAACTTTAAGCCTCGTCATTTCATCATAATACTGCTGACCTCTTTGATCTCTCAGCAGGGCATCAAGCGTATCTTTGTCATTTACAGGTTCTGATGTACAAAATATATTTTTATTCATTTTTCAATCTTTTTTTTATAGTTCTAAGGTTAAAAGATAATTACCATGTCATTCCTTTCTGTCGTTTCATACCACCTCGCTTGATTCCATAATCCATTCCCAATTGAGCCCTGGAAAAAAAGAAAAGAAATCCATGGGAAAGCTTTGTAAATGGGATGGCAACCAGCAAAACTTCTCCTGAAATAATATGGGTAAGCATCCAGAACGGATAATTTCCAAACTGGTGAAAAGCCAGAAAACCGGTTAAAAATGGAGCAATGGAAATAAAAAGAATCAAGTAATCGGACATTGTGGTTAAAATTCTCACCTGGGGCAGTATAATACGCCTGATAATCAGTATAAGAGCTGTGACCAGCACGGCAATGGTAAGATAATCTGAGATAACATCGGGTATGGTAATGATACTGACCCCCCACCTCTCCTGAAGGATCATGTTATGCGCTTTAAGGAACAGCGTAGATGCCAGCAGGCTGAAATGAAAAATAAAAAACAATAGTGTCATGAGGGGCTGGGTGCGCCAGCCCCTTGTGGAGAACGGAAGGAGCCAGAAAACAATGGACCTGACAGCTTCTTTGATGCCAAAGGAGGTGTTGACCCGATAGGTGACCCTGTCAATATTTGAATCAAGACCTTTTAGGTAAAAAAAGGAACGCATAAATATGCCGATAAAAAATACAAGAAAAGAAAACCATGCCAGCGGTCCGGTTAGAAAATTATACATTTTACTCTCCTGAGCATAATAAAAGTATTAAGACTTAAATCAAAATAGCAAAAGCGTTTTTAATTTAAGTGTTAACCTATCACATTTTTTATAGTTGCCATTAGTTTGTCTGGATCAAAAGGTTTGCCAAAAAC
>CAZYDL010000038.1:6161-16741 GCA_964646305.1 uncultured Desulfobacula sp.
ACCGCTTATTACAATTACCGGTATGTCCTTGCATAATTTATTTTGAGTAAGTTTACGGTAAAACCTGGGCCCCCACTCTTTTGGCATTTCTATATCCAGAGTGATTAAATCAGGAACAATATTTTTTACAATACTATCTGCTTCCAGTCCGTCATAGGCAAGGACGGTATCATACCCGTTGTCATTAAATAGTTTTTCAAGATATTTAACAATGATTGGATCGTCGTCAATGACGAGAATTTTTTTCTTTTCCATCTCACACCTCCTGTTTTTTAATCGTGGTTATTAAACTCTATACATATTTTTCAAACATTCAGTTAAAGTCTTTTGTATAAAAATTATCTATTTTTAATCTGGTGTTTGGGAATTTTAATATTAAAATATGTTCCTTTCCCTATTGCTGAATTTAAATTTATTCTGCCTTTATGCTGCTTAATAATGCTGTCAGCAATAAAAAGGCCAAAACCGGTACCTTTGCTGCCTTTTGATGAATAAAACAGATTAAAAACCTGTTCTTTTGTTTTAGGGGTCATCCCAATACCATTGTCATGAATTTCAAAAATTAGATTTTTATTGTCCTGGGCCACTTTAAATACAATCTTATGTAATGGCCGGGTTTTGTCTGCAAGACATGCGTCAATTGCATTATCCAGGATATTTATAAGTGCTGAATGGAGACATTGTGCATCCATTTCACATTCAATCCCATCTGGATCAAAATCGCGGTGGAATTCAATTTTGGTGCCTTCAATTTTCTGCTCAATTACCCTGGCTATATCATCGGCAAATTTACCAATATCTGTTTTTTCAAGTTTGAGATTTCGTTCTTTTGCAGAGTAAAGGATATCCAATACCATTTTTTTAATTCTGTTTACTGTCTCCTTGAGAGTGCCCAGGCCTTCACCGATTTCGTCAAATTCCTGGTTTTCATATGCCGATTCCATAAGGTAGACACCACCGTCCAGCCTGGTCAACAACCCTTTTATGCCGTGGGAAATTGATCCTATCATGATACCAAGAGATGAGAGGTGGTCTTGGAGTTCCATTTTTTCACGAAGCAGTTGTTCAAGATTTCTTGTGTACTCCTGTAATTGATGGCGGGTAATAATTTTGTCATTGGCCCTTTTTAAAGCAATTTCCAGGGCATCCTCACTGATTGGCTTTGTGATAAAATCAATTGCTTCATATTTCAGACTTTTTATGGCCAGGTCAGTGTCTCCGTGTCCGGTGATTATAATGACTTCAGTATCTGGATTTTCATTTTTTATTTTACGAAGAAGGTCAATGCCGCTCATTCCGGGCATTTTAATATCAGTAAGCACAATTGAAGGCTGCTCTTTTTTAAAAATATCAAGTGCCTGTTTCCCATTTTCAGCCGTAAGAACAGTATAGCCAATGTCTAAAAGACATATTTCAAGAACTTCACGGAGATCCTGTTCATCATCCACCAGTAGGATTTTGTTGTTTTGTTCTGATGCTTTCATAGTCTATTGTCCTTTATGGGAAATTTGATGGTAAATGCTGCCCCATCTTTTTTTTCCATGTCAGCATAAATTATGCCGCCGCAGTCCTTGATAATGCCATAGCTGATTGAAAGACCAATCCCGGTTCCCTTCCCAACTTCCTTTGTTGTGAAGAACGGTTCAAAAATTTTTTCTAAAATGGTTTTATTGATACCTGTGCCTGTATCAATGATTTCAACAATAACGTGTTTTTTATTACTGTAAGTTTTGATAATAATTTTTTTTCCCCCTGATTGATCTTCTCTATCCCCCCATTTTTCTTCTATAGCATCTCTTGCGTTTAAAATAAGATTGATGAAAACCTGTTCCAGGCGGTTGGGATCTGCAGATATGAGCGGAAGTTTTCCACCCATTTCCCATATGACGATTATTCCCCTGATTTTTAATTGTTGATAAAAAATATGAAAAGCTCTCTTTATCACATCGTTGATCTGAATTTTTTCCATTGTAAGACCATAATTGCGGGAGAATTGCCTCATGTGATTAATGATTCTGGATGCCCTGTCCACATTGGTATCAATTTTTTTCAGCAGAGTGTATAGAGTGTTTTCATTGATATGTTCGTGTTTGTTGGCTTTTTTCATGATAAAGGTGGAGGCAGTTTTAATGACTGAAAGGGGCTGATTTAATTCATGGGCAACACCAGTGGCCATTTCGCCGAGAGTGGTAAGTTTGCTTGCCTGTATCAGCTGCTGTTCGGTCTCAATTTTTTCAGTGATGTTGGTGCACGAAATAATTAAATTATTCCCGGTAAGATATTCAAGTGATGATACTCTGATATTAGTAAACAGGGTTGATCCGTTTTTATGTCTGTGCTGAATTTTCTCTAAATTGTTTTTTGTTTTTATCTGGGAAGCACACTCGGTTTTATTCTTATCCATAAACAGATCTGTAAATAATGTGTTTATCAATTCGTTTTTTTTGTAACCATAATTGAATTCAACGCTTTCATTGCAGGCTTTTATTCTCAGGGTGCTTGAATCAATGACAAATATGCAATTGGGGATATTATTAAAAATAGCATAATATTTTTTTTCAGACTTTTCGAGTTTTTCCTGAAGCTGTTTCTGCCGAGTGATATCAATGCTCATTTCCATGGCAGCGATGACTTCACCCTTTGAATTTTTTATGGGAGCTGTTTTTACAATCCAGTGAAAGGTTGTTTTGTCTTTATTGAGTCCGATTTGTTCATCAAAATGACTATTTCCATCCAGAAATGTTTTTTCCATGGGGCAGTTAACACATTTTTCCTTGCGGTCTTTATATGCCTTAAAACAATAATCCCCTATCTTTGAATCAAAATTGCTGGTAAATTCATGGTTATATTTTAATATTTTATAATTTTTGTCTTGAACAGTAATAATGCACGGAACCAGATCAAATAAGTTTCTATTATCATCACAAAGGTTATCAAAATCAATGCTGTCTTTTTCAATACTATTTTTCATTGCTCACCTCATATAAGCCATATCCTGCAACCGCCAGCTTCCCGTTCTTTATATCTCCTTTTGATTAACTATTAAATTTATTCAATCCTTAGTCCTATATAAAGCAGGATCTATGCCAAAAATAATAAATGAAATAAATTTTATAATATCAATAAATTCAACTAGCTACGTTTATTACAGATATTTTATATTCCCAGAAGATTGCAATAATGCGACTATAAGTTGAAAAATGGTTTTAGTAATGCGACTTGTTTTGTCATAAATTACAGAAAATTGAGAGGTAACACAGATGCAAATCCACACATTTAAAAACTCAGATACTTGTTAAAAACCAAATATTTTGCTATAAAAACAATAATTTTTTGTAAATGATTTTTAAGAGTTTAAAAGGCTAATGGGAATAACAAAGGGCATATTTATTGTTTTTGAAGGGATTGATGGTTCCGGGAAAAGCACACAGATACAAAACATATCAAAAAGACTTAAAGCTCAAAATTTAAAACTTTATACGACCTTTGAGCCCACTGATGGTCCTGTTGGTTCTCTGATCCGCCAGATGCTTACAGGAAAAATCAAGACAGATCAACGAACCATTGCCTCTTTGTTTGCTGCTGATCGCACTGATCATTTAACAAATCAAAAAAACGGAATAAAACAAAAAATTGACCAGGGTGAAATGGTATTGTGTGACAGATATTATTTTTCATCCTATGCCTACCATGCTCAATATATTGATCTTGACTGGGTTATTCACATAAATTCTTTAAATGCTGAAATCTTAAAACCTGATTTAACAATTTTTATTGATGTTGATCCTGATATTTGCATTGAAAGGATAAAACAAAGCCGCAGCCAATTTGAAATGTATGAGAAAATAGATGTCATGAAAAAGGTCAGGGCCAATTATTTTAAGGCATTTGACATATTAAAAGATAAAGAACAAATTGTTGTTATTAATGGGAATACAAGTCTTGACAAAGTTGAAGATGCCATTTTAAATGAAATCAATAAATTTGGAATAAAGCCATAGACATGGAATCAAAATATCAAAGGATTTGTGTAATAGATGGACAGGGTGGTGGGATTGGGTCTGCCATCATTAAGAGACTCAAAGAACGTTTTGGGGAAAGAATAGAAGTCCTTGCACTTGGAACCAATGCCATTGCCACAGCTCAAATGTTAAAGGCTAAAGCTAATAAAGGAGCTTCCGGCAGCAATGCAATTGTTCAAACTGTGAAAAAAGCTGATTTTATAATTGGTCCCATAGGAATTATCATGCCCCATGCCATGATGGGAGAGCTGACACCTCTTATGGCTGAAGCAATATGTCTTGCCAGGGCAAAAAAAATTCTTCTGCCCCTGACCCAGGAAAACCTTGAGATTGTTGGGACAGGAAGCCTGCCGCTGCCTCACTTAATAGATGAACTGTTAGATAAACATTTATCTTTTATATAATTGCCTTGGCAGCCATATAACAATATATAAGGAGTTAAAAATCTTATGTGCGAAGCAAATGCATATTTACTTGAAGATAAGACTGAAACACTGTTAATGGAAGCTGTTGACAGAGTTGAACCGGATGATGAGGGAGTTCTTCTTGTCTCTATCTTTGGAGAGCAAAAATTTATCAAGGGTCATATCCATTCGTTATCACTTGTGGATCACAAGGTATTTATCAAACAATCTCAAAGTTGATTCAAAAGTGCAGTCCGGGACATAATCCAAGATTATTCTAAAATAATTTTTATTTATAGGTAAAAAAGGAAATTTTATTTTATGATTAAAATAAAAAAAGGTTTGGATATCCCCTTTGATGTCAAAACACCTGATAATTTGCCAGATAATTTGATTGACAATAAAAAAGCAATAAAAAAAATTGCTCTTCTTGGATCAGATTATATTGGCATGAAACCAACCCTGCATCTTAAAAAGGGCGAAAAGGTAAAAAAAGGCATGCCGCTTTTTAATTGCAAAAAAACCAATGGGGTTGTTTATACATCCCCTGGTTCAGGAACAATTATTGAGGTTAACCGGGGTGCAAGAAGGGTTTTTCAATCAATTGTGATTGAACTTGACAACAAAGAAGATGAAATCTCCTATAAAAATTTTTCCAGGGATACCAATGATTATTCTGAAAAATCCATAAGACAGCTTTTAATTGAAACAGGCTTGTGGACAAGTATAAGAAAAAGACCATTTTCAAAGGTACCTGCCATTGATTGCCAACCCAAAAGTATTTTTATTACTGCCATGGATACAAACCCTCTCATGTATGATCCTGAAATTATAATTTCAAAATATATGGAGGATTTTAAATTTGGAGCCGGCATTTTAGCAAAATTGACCAAGGGCAGGGTTTTTATCTGTACAAAGGAAGATACCAGGCTTGACATCTCCCATGACGACAATTCCACCCCAAAAGATTCCATCCTAATTAAAAAATTTGCAGGCATTCATCCAGCTGGAAATCCTGGAACTCATATACATTTCTTAAGCCCGAATACTCTTGAAACCAGTACCTGGTATATTGGTTTCCAGGATGTGATTGCAGTGGGAAAAATGTTTAAAACAGGCAGACTCTGGACAGACCGTTATATCAGTGTTGCAGGATCAGGCATTTCAAACCCCTTAATTTATAAAACCAGAATAGGAGCATCAATAACAGATCTTTTAGCAGATTATACCATTGATGAGAACAAAAACAGAATTATTTCAGGATCACTTTTAAATGGATTCCATGCCATAGGTCCCTTTGCATATCTTGGACGCTATTTTAATCAGGTTTCCATTCTATCTGATGAGGTGCAGCAGGATTTTCTTGGCTGGATAAGCCCTGGATTTAATAAATTTTCTGTGATGCCGACTTTTTTCTCAAAAATTTTAAATAAACTAAAATTTGATTTTAATACAGGAGTAAATGGAAGCAGGCGTGCCATGGTTCCAATTGGAGCCTATGAAAAGGTAATGCCCCTTGATATTCTTGCCACGCAGCTTTTAAGAGCTCTGCTTGTTCAAGATACTGATATGGCAATGGATCTTGGTGTACTTGATCTTGATGAAGAAGATTTGGCTCTCTGCACATTTGTTGATCCGGGAAAAGTCGATTACGGGCCTGTTCTTCGTGCTGTTTTGTTTCAAATTGAAATGGAGGAGATGTAATTATGTTGAAAAAAATATTGGATCTCACTGCTCCTGCATTTCAATCAAGGGGAAAACTGGAAAAATTATATCCTCTTTATGAAGCTACAGAGACTTTTTTATATACACCCAGATATAAAACATCGGGGCTAACCCATGTCAGAGACGGCATGGATTCAAAAAGAATGATGATAACCGTGGTTGTTGCTCTTTTCCCGGCTATCTTATTTGGCATGTATAATACAGGACTTCAGGTCAGCACCGGTGTTCTGGCAATGGGACTTGAAAATGTTTCAGACTGGCATGTTACACTTATGTCTTTTCTGGGAATAGCACCAAATCCTGAGAGTATTGGTGCAAATCTATTTTTGGGTTTTATCTATTTTCTTCCAATTTATATTGTAACAAATGTAGTAGGTGCTGCCTGGGAAGTCCTTTTTGCCGTGGTCCGCAAACATGAAATAAATGAAGGCATGCTTGTTACAGGATTTTTGTTTCCATTGATTTTACCTGCTACAATTCCTTTATGGCAGGTGGCACTTGGAATAAGTTTTGGTGTTGTCATTGCCAAAGAGATTTTTGGAGGAGTTGGTAAAAACTTTTTAAACCCTGCTCTTGCTGCAAGGGCTTTTCTCTTTTTTGCCTATCCAGGTCAGATTTCAGGTGACAATGTCTGGATCATTGACGGCATAAGCCAGGCAACAGCATTAAGCCAGGTTGCAGTGGGAGGTTTAACAGACCTTAACTATACATGGTTTCAATGTTTTGTGGGCACAATTCCAGGATCTTTTGGCGAGACTTCAACTCTTGCCATCCTCATTGGAGCCTCTCTTTTAATTATTACAAAAATCGCCTCATGGCGAATCATGCTTTCCATTCTTGTGACATCTGTTTTAACAGCCTTTTTATTTAATATAATTGGCTCAGATTCCAATCCTGCTTTTCTTTTGCCTCCCTTATGGCATCTTGTTGTGGGAGGCCTTGCCTTTGGAGCAGTTTTCATGGCAACAGATCCTGTAACTGCCTCCATGACAGCAAGGGGGAAATATTTTTACGGGGGACTTATCGGTGTTATGGTGATTTTAATACGAGTGGTAAACCCGGCATTTCCTGAAGGTATGATGCTTGCCATATTGTTTGCCAATCTTTTTGCACCTCTTATTGATTATTTTGTGGTTGAAAATCATATTAAGAGAAGAAAAAGGAGGGTTCAGTCATGAGTGCGAAAAAAGAGACACCCGCCAGGACAATTCTTATTACTTTGATTCTTTGTGTTGTATGCTCTGTTCTGGTTTCCTTTTCTGCGGTTTATCTAAAACCTATCCAGGAGAAGAATAAACAATTGGATATAAAGAAAAATTTACTGATGGCGGCAAAATTAATATGTTGTCTTAATATATCAGAAGAGCTGGTTGAGGAAGCTTATGATAACATTGAGATAAAGATTGTTGATCTTGCAACTGGTTTATATACAGATGAGTTTAATCCATCTAATTTTGATCAGGCAAAAGCTGCCCGAAATCCTAAGCAAAGCAAATTAATAGATGCTGATCTTGATATTGCAGGCATTAAAAAAAGAGAGAATTTTTCAAAAGTTTATCTTGTTAAAACCAATGGCAAAACAGATCAGATTATCTTCCCTGTTTACGGCAAAGGATTGTGGTCAACCATGTATGGATTCCTTGCCCTTGCCCCTGATTTGAACACAATAAAAGGGATAACCTTTTATTCCCATGGAGAGACTCCAGGACTTGGAGGGGAGATTGAAAACCCTTCCTGGAAAAAATTATGGATTGGCAAAAAAGTATATGATGATGATTTTAAAGTTGTTTTTGATATTGTAAAAGGCAAGGTCCCCCGGGGTGGCGCTAATATTGACAGCAAAATTGACGGTATTTCAGGAGCAACCCTTACTGGAAACGGAGTTGAAAATACAATCCATTACTGGTTTGGCATGGATGGATTTTTAAAATTTATTAAAAATGAAATTAAAACAACAAGGAGGGGATAAGGCATGAGTTTTAAAAAAACAATACTTGACCCTTTATTTAATAACAACCCGATTGCCTTACAGATCCTTGGTGTTTGCAGTGCCCTTGCAGTTACATCAAAAATGCAGACAGTATTGGTTATGGCGCTGGCAGTCACCATTGTAACGGCTTTTTCTAATTTAAGTGTAAGTGTAATAAGAAATTATATTCCTTCAAGTATCAGAATCATTGTCCAGATGACCATTATTGCATCCCTTGTTATTATTACAGATCAAATTTTAAAGGCATATCTGTTTGAAACATCCAAGGCGCTTTCAGTCTATGTGGGTTTGATTATAACCAATTGTATTGTCATGGGAAGAGCAGAAGGATATGCCATGAAGCATGGCCCCTTAATGAGTTTTCTTGATGGAATCGGCAATGGAATAGGTTATGCAATTGTTTTGATTTTTGTGGGTGTGTTCAGAGAATTATTTGGAAGCGGTTCTCTGTTTGGATTGCAGATTTTTCCCCTTGTAAGTGAAGGTGGATGGTATCAGCCAAACGGATTGATGCTGCTGGCTCCAAGTGCTTTCTTTTTAATCGGTTTTTTTATCTGGATTTTACGAACCTTTAAAAAAGATCAAATTGAAGAGGGGTAAGGATTATGTTTGAACACTATATAAGTCTGTTTGTTAAAGCTATTTTTATTGAAAACCTTGCCCTTGGGTTTTTCCTTGGAATGTGTACATTCCTTGCAGTTTCCCAAAGGGTTAAAACTGCCATTGGGCTTGGAATTGCAGTTGTTGTGGTGCAGTCAATCACAATCCCTGTGAATAATCTTTTATACACCTTTGTTTTAAAACAGGGAGCTTTGTCCTGGGCAAATATGCCGGATGTGGATTTATCTTTTCTTGGTCTTATCTCATATATTGGTGTCATTGCTGCCATGGTGCAGATACTTGAGATGGTCTTAGATAAATATGTGCCTGCCCTTTACAATGCCCTTGGAATTTTCCTGCCGCTTATTACAGTGAACTGTGCTATTTTGGGAGGATCCCTTTTCATGGTTGAGCGTAATTATAATTTTGCAGAGAGCCTGACATACGGGGTAGGCTCCGGCATTGGCTGGGCAATGGCAATCGTGGTTCTTGCAGCAATAAGAGAGAAACTTAAATACTCTGATCCTCCAGAGGGACTTAGAGGCCTTGGAATTACCTTTATTACAGTGGGGCTTATGGCATTTGGTTTTTTAGCATTTTCAGGGATTCAATTATGATAAATATTATATTTCTTGGTGTTTTCATGTTCACCCTCATAGTTTTAAGTCTGGTTACAATTATCTTAATTGCCCGGTCAAAACTTGTTAATACAGGTGATGTTACTATTAATTTAAATAGTAAAAAAGAGTTCCAGCTTTCCGCAGGCTCAAAGCTTTTAAATGCTTTGGGAAGTGCTGAGGTTTTTGTTCCAAGCGCATGCGGGGGCGGCGGAACCTGCGGTCAGTGTAAAGTCAAGGTTTTTGAGGGAGGGGGAGGCATCCTTCCCACCGAGACCAGTCATATCACCAAAAAAGATGCAAAACAGGGTGAAAGACTTGCCTGTCAGGTCCCTGTAAAGTCTGATATGCAGGTGGAAGTGGAAGAATCTATTTTTGGTGTGAAAAAATGGGAATGTATAGTAAAATCCAACCATAATGTGGCAACTTTTATTAAAGAGCTTGTTCTTGAGATTCCTGAAGGAGAAGATGTGCCCTTCAGAGCAGGAGGATATATACAGATTGAAGCCCCTCCCTATGAGGCAGATTATAAGGATTTTATCATAGAAGATGAATTTAAATCTGACTGGGATCAATTTGATGTGTGGCAATATGTTTCAAGGGTTGAAGAAGAGACGGTAAGAGCTTATTCCATGGCAAATTATCCAGGAGAAAAAGGTATAATAATGCTCAATGTCAGGATTGCATCTCCGCCTCCAAGGTCAATAAATATTCAACCGGGCAAGATGTCATCTTTTATTTTCAACCTGAAGCCGGGTGACAAGGTAATGATTGCAGGTCCCTATGGTGAATTTTTTGCCAGAGACAATGACAAGGAGATGGTTTTTATAGGCGGAGGAGCCGGCATGGCACCCATGCGGTCCCATATCTTTGACCAGCTCAAAAGGCTTTGTGCAAAAAGAAAAATTACATACTGGTATGGAGCAAGATCAGTTAAGGAGATTTTTTATCAGGATGATTTTGATAAGCTTGCCAGAGAAAACGAGAATTTTGAGTGGCATATCGCCCTTAGCGAGCCACAGCCTGAAGATCACTGGAAAGGACTAACAGGATTTATCCATAATGTCCTCTACGATGAATATCTGAGCCAGCATGAAGCGCCTGAAGACTGCGAGTATTACATGTGTGGACCTCCCATGATGACAAAAGCCGTAATGAATCTTCTGTTTGACCTTGGAGTTGAAAGAGATGATATCCTGCTTGATGATTTTGGAGGATAACA
>CAZYDL010000039.1:0-6633 GCA_964646305.1 uncultured Desulfobacula sp.
AAATAAAGTATAATTCTTAAGGATATATTCATGATTCAATCAATTTTAATGATGGGTGGGCTCGGTATTTTAATCAGCACTGTACTGGTGATTGCTTCCAAAGCGTTTTATGTTTACGAGGACCCAACAGTTCTGGCAATTGATGATGCTCTGCCTGGAGCCAATTGCGGTGGATGCGGCTATCCAGGGTGTATGCCCAATGCTCAGGCCATTGCTGATGGTCTCCAATCTGTTAATTCATGTGTTGCCGCAGGCGATGATGTTGCCCAGGCAATTGCAGCAATAATGGGAGTTTCCGTTGTTGACAAGGAACCTGAATTTGCAGGTCCGGGATGTTATTATGGTAATGATGAAGCAGACATGGATTATAAATATCTTGGCTTAACAGATTGTAGAGCAGCTGCACTATTATTTGGCGGCATGAAAGAGTGCAGGATCGGGTGTCTTGGACTTGGAACCTGTGTCAAAGCGTGTCTGTTTGATGCTTTGACCATAGGTGAGGATGGTCTGCCCAAGGTTGATCAGGAAAAATGTACAGGATGCGGTGCCTGCGAAAAAGTATGTCCTAAAAATATCATCAGGCTGACATCTGTGACAAGAAGAATTATGAGAGAATATACCAAAGAGGAGTGCATCACTCCCTGTCAGAGGGCATGCCCCACAGGTATTGATATTAAAAAGTATATAAGGCTGATAAAAGAGGGTGATTTTACTGGATCCATCCAGGTGATAAAAGAGAGAAACCCCTTTCCCAGCGTTATTTCAAGAATCTGTCCTGCTGAATGTGAATCCAACTGCAGAAGGCTTTTGCAGGATGATTCCGTTGCCATAAATCATTTAAAACGTTTTGTATGTGATTATGAAATGAACCGCAATAAATTATCCCTGCCCTATAAAGCACCTGCAAGTGGTAAAAAAGTTGCAATTATCGGTGGAGGAGTTGAAGGATTATCAACTGCATTTTTCAGTGCACGACTTGGCCATGATGCTGTAGTGCTTGAGGCAACAGACTCCCTTGGTGGAATCCTGCGTAAAGCAATTTCAAGAGAAAGACTCTCCATGGATGTCCTTGACTGGGATATTGAAGGTGTCAGGCAGATGGGCGTTGAAATCAAAACCAATACAACAGCAGGCAAAGATTTTACCATTGACTCTCTTTTAAGGGAAGGTTTTCATGCAGTATTTACAGCAACCGGCGGTTGGGATTCCAGACTCCTGCGTGGAGATATTGATAATGTTATAAGTGTTTTCCCCGGTGCATCTCTTTTGATTGATCTCTTAAGAAGTAATAAAGATTCAGGCTTTGATCTGCCAATGGGAGAAAATATTGTAATAGCAGCAGATGGTAATAAAAAACTTTTGGAAGCAGTGGAGATTTTGCTGGAAGAGAAAAACAAAAATATAATCATTCTTTTAAGAAAACCTGCTGATGATTCATCCATGGATCCTGCAGTCATGGATAAATTGATAGAAGCCGGCGTAACAATTATTTATAATACAGGAGTTACAAGAGTAGTTGGAGAAGATGATCAACTTAAATCAATTGAATACTATAATCTTGTGACAGGTGAAAACAAGATCATTGATGCTGATACTCTGATCATAGGTTCTGGAAGATTTCCTGAACTTGTATTTATTCCTGTAAAAGATGAGCAGGCACCAGAAGATGAGTCAGGGGATTCAGATGAAAACCAGGAAGAAATGGTTAATAATGGACCTCTGGTATGGGAAGGGGTGGAACTGCAGAAAAAACCAGATTCAAACAAGGAGTTAGGCCTGCTTTCAAGCCAGGATACAATGACTGAATACTCTTCTGCAGTAGGTGCCATTAACGGCGGTAGGAAGGCTGCTGCTGCATTGCATAATCTTATGTATGGAATACAATTTCAAGAATCTTTACAAATTATTACCGGGCTAACTAAGCTTCAGGATGTCTCCTCACTGAATAATGTTGGTATCTCTTCAAGAAATGCCATGGTACCACGTCAGACAAGAAAAGATTGGTTAGATGAATTTTCAACGGGATTTTCCACGGAAAAAGCTCACACTGAAGCTGAAAGATGTTTAAGGTGCGGGCTTATTTGCTATGAAAAAGCAAATTAAAAAATATGAGATTTAAGAGAATTGTTTATCATTACCTTACCATAAATTTTACTTTGGATACTCTATGAAATCAGAGCAGATACTTATTGTTGATGACGAAAAAAGGATTGTCGAGAATATTTCACTCTGCCTGCAGAGAGAAGGTTTCCAGACAATTGGTGCCCAAGACGGAAAAGAGGCTCTAAAACTTTTTGCGCCTGGGGAATTTGATCTTATCCTGCTTGATATGAGTATGCCGGGCATGGATGGGTATGAAGTCATGGAACATATCTTTAAGATTGATAAAGATGCAATTATTGTTATGGTTACTGGCAATGCATCTGTTAAATCTGCAGTTCGAGCGCTTAAAATAGGTGCCTGGGATTATCTTAAAAAACCTTTTGAATATGCTGATTTAGTAAAAACTGTTAAAAATGCGCTTTCACAGAAAAAAATAATTGCTGATAAAAAAGCCATGTCTGCAAGGCTTGATGCCTCTGAAAAACAATATGAATATCTAGTGAACAATTCACCTGACCTGATTTTTACCCTGGATCAACAAGGGTGTTTTACCTTTGTCAATTATCAGTTCAATAAAGTACTGGATCTTTCAGAGCATGATTTACTGGGAAGCAGTTTTGAAAGTATTATTCATGAAGAAGATCTTGTAATAGCAAAAACCCTTTTCCAGGATGAAAAAAATTCAAGCTTGATTAATAATGGCAGAGAATTTCAATTAAGATTTAAAAAACCAAAAGTTAAAATATCAAAATATGACCCTGATGCTGCATTTGCTTTTATGGAACTAAAAGCTGCACCCATCAATCTGCCTGCAAGTGATGGCAGGCAGGAATTTAAAGGTGTGCATGTGGTGGCAAGGGATGTTACACAGAGGATCAATCTAGAAGACCAGTTGCGCCAGGCACAAAAAATGGAAGCAATCGGGACACTTGCCGGAGGTATTGCCCATGATTTTAATAATATACTTATGGGTATCCAGGGCTATACATCCCTGGTAAAGCTCGGGTTTGATCATGGTTCCGAGGAATACAGGAAACTTGCCAATATTGATGAATATGTTGCCAACGGGGCGGAAATGGCCAAGCAATTGTTGGGCTTTGCACAAAAAACCTGCCATGGAACAAATCCTGTTAATTTGAATTATCTTTTAAAGATGTCTTCAAAAATGTTTGGCAGAGCAAAAAAAGATGTCTTGATTGAGCAGTTTCTTGACAAGGATTTATGGGGAGTGATTGTTGATGAGGGCCAGATCAAGCAAGTGTTGATGAACCTTTTTATTAATGCCTGGCAGGCAATGCCCGATGGTGGCAAGATTATTATTAAATCTGAAAATTTTGTTGTGGATGAGTCTGATATCAGAGAATCAAGATTTGAAAAACCAGGCAATTATATAAAAATAATTGTATCAGATACCGGCATTGGAATGGATGAGGATCTTGTTACAAGAATTTTTGATCCTTTTTTTACAACAAAGAAGAGATCTCAAGGGACAGGCCTTGGCCTTGCAACTGCTTATGGTATTATTAAAAGTCATAAAGGGATTTTAAGGGCTCAAAGTAAACCTGGAAAAGGCAGTTCTTTCATGATCTTTTTACCGGCTGCTCCAACCAGGGTTAAAAAAACACTTAAATACCCACAGGGAAAACAGAAAATTTACAATGGTAAGGGCACTATTTTATTAGTTGATGATGAGAAGGGTGTTATTGAAGTCTGCTCAGAAATGTTGAAAAATCTTGGATATCAGGTAAAAGCAGTTACAGATGGAAGAGAAGCCATTGATATTTTAAAGGCAAATGATTTAAAAATAGATCTTGTTATTCTTGATATGGTTATGCCTAAAATTAATGGTCAGCAGACCTTTGAAAAAATCAGAACCATTGACCCGGATATTAAGGTTCTGGTCTGTTCCGGTTATACCAAGGAAGATCAAATTAAAAAAATGATTGAAAAAGGCTGTAATGAATATATTCTTAAGCCCTTTGACATGGCCGCATTGTCTGAAAAACTAAATAAAGTGTTAACAGTCCAGTAAAAACTTTATCCAGGAAAAAAATTAGATAGTTATAAATTGAGATGTGAGATTCAAGTTATCTTAAATCCCACATCTCATTAAATTCGTGTTTTAGCAAAAAGTTGCCGATATATTATCCAAATACCTTTTCAAGATCAGGCACAATCTGTTTCTTACGACTCATTATATTATCCAGCCATACTCTGCCATTAACAGGAGCAGCACCAAAAGCTTTTTCAACAACAGATTCATCATCTGAAACAATCAAAAGTTCTGTACCTTCCTTCATGATATCTGTGAGCATGAGAAATACACTGTGATGGCCTTTTTCATCTTTAAGGGCTTGAATATCCTTTTCAAGATCAGCCTTGATGCTATCCACAATAGAGAGGTCAACAAGTTCAAGCTGGCCAACCCCGATCCCTTTACCACCCATGTTAAAGTCCTTGTAATCACGCAGGACAAGTTCACGGATTGGAGTGCCTTCCACGGCAGATTTTACCTTGAACATTTCAATGCCAAGGGATTCCAGATCACTTTCGCCACATATCTCAGAAAGTTTTGCACATATTTTTTTGTCTGTATCAGTACAAGTGGCTGATTTAAAAATTACAGTGTCTGATAAAATGGCACAAAGCATGATGCCTGCAATGTCTTTTGGAATTTCAACATTGAAAAAATCATACATGGATGCAACAACAGTACATGTGCAGCCAACAGGCCAGATCCAGCATTCAAGCGGTTGAGAAGTAGTAACGTCACCAAGTTTGTGATGATCCACAATACCAAGGATATTGGCTTGGCCAAGATCATCAGGACATTGGGCAAGATCAGAGTTATCAACTATATATAGATCTTTACCTGCATATGAAGTAATAACATCGGGCGCAGTCACACCAAATTTTTCAAGTACGAATTTTGATTCAGGGTTGAGCTCTCCCTGCATGGCAGGAGCAATATCTTCGCCAAGTTTTTTCTTAAGATCTGAAAGTGCAATTGCTGCACAAACTGAATCAGTGTCCGGATTTTTGTGTCCAACTACTAAGGTTGTCATAAAACTTACCTCCTAAATTTGTATTATAATTTTCATGGTTTGATGACTTAAAACTTATCATCTAATATTTAATTTTTCTGTACCGCCATACAGAAATTGTATAGTTTACCATACAAAAAGTTTTATATGATTAATTGAAAATATAAACAAGGGAAATATAAAATTTGTTTTAATTTTTATCTATTTGTTTTAGAGTCTTTAAAAAAGAAAATTGCGAAAAGGAGCAAAGCTATGAAAACAACAGCCAAAGATATCATGGTAAAAGAATTTAAAACATTGAGTCCTGATGCTCCAATATCCCATGCTTTAAAAATTTTTAAGGAATCAAAATCCCAGGGGAAAACAATTTTTGGCATAATGGTAACCAATGGGCAGGGCTCAATCGCCGGCATGATATCAATGTATGATATTCTTCTATTCCTGCTGCCCAAGCATGTTAAAATATGGGGTAACATCAGCGATATTGAAATAGAGGGAATTATTGAGAGTACCATTGGGAAAATAGATGATCTTCTTGTTGGAGATATCATGACCCCAAAGGTAATATCCATAGATCCTGACATGCATTTAATGATGATACTTGATATTATGATTAAAAAGCATGTTAGAAGGCTGCCTGTTGTTTCCAACGACGAAGTCATTGGTATTGTTTATATCTCAGATCTTTTTAGTCATCTCATTGAAAGGGTGTGACCATGGGAAAGGATACTCTGACAGGACTGAAAGTTCGCCATGCCATGAGAAAACAGATAGTTATGCTGCAGCCCGATGACACCATTGGCTGCTGTATCCAATACCTGGTCAAATTTAAAATTAATGCTCTTTTGATAGGCAATGAAGGAGAAAAGCCTCTGGGTGTTGTCTCCAAGACTGATATAATGGGGGCGTGGTATTCAGGTATGGCATTATCAACTCCCATTGAGATGATAATGAATTCACCTCCGCTCTTCTGTCTGCCCGATGATACCCTTGATTCTGCATTAAATACCATGAAAATTAATAATATCTATAGGCTGTATGCATTGAATGAAGATTCAAATAGTGCTGTGGGTGCAATAGCATATCCAGATATTGTGGGTATGCTTTATCTTTATTGCAGCAAATGTGCCCAGGGTCTGTTTAATAAAGCTCAAGAAACCTTACAGGAGAGTGTTAAAAGATATAAAGTTTTTGAAATCATGACTAAAGGCGTTGAATCATGCTCAGAAGATGATTCACTTGAATCAGTGGTGGAAATTCTTTCTGCCTCAAGATTTGGTGCAATCCTGATTGCTGATAAAGATAATTATCCAAAAGGGGTTATTTCTAAAACAGATATAATATTGTGCTACAGGCATGGTCTTCAATTAGATATCCCTGCCAGAAAAATCATGTCAACACCTGTGGCCCTCTGCCATCAGGAGGCTCCAGTTGAGAGCGCAATAAAATCCATGATATTAAAAGATTTACACCGTCTCTTTGTTGT
>CAZYDL010000039.1:6733-16568 GCA_964646305.1 uncultured Desulfobacula sp.
TTGAGAGCGCAATAAAATCCATGATATTAAAAGATTTACACCGTCTCTTTGTTGTCCCCAAAAAACATCAGCCGGTTTCCGGCATTATATCACTTTCCGATGCAGCCAGGCTTAGATCCGGCAGCTGCCATGCCTGCATCAGCAGCAGAATAAAAGTGGATGAGGATTAAATTTACCTTTCCAATGCTACAATTTGGGGATAGAAGAGGAGTGTATGCTCACAATCAGCGTTTTGTAACAGTCTGTGCAGATATTACATCAATCTTTATGGTATGCTGATATTTTGCACCAATGGTTTGATCATCGATGGCAAAGAATACACTCCCTTTTGGATCAATTACATCTGGCAGATGAATTGGCAGATAATATTTTTCTCCTTTGTCAGTATGAAAATTAATTTCAAGTGAAATATTGTATAAAGGTAAAGGACTCAGGTTGTATATTGTGAACACAGCATCATTTTTTCTCTTCTCTTTCCAGCGAATTTGAATATATTTTTGTGGATTATCTGATATATCCAGTTTAATAAAGGAATTCAATGCTGATTTACCAGCCTTGGATTGTGAGGAGGAAGCATTTAAAAAATAGCGTTTAGCATTTGTTTTATCCCCTTGATTTAAAGCAAATTGTCCAAGTTCTTTATATGAAATCGCAGTGGGCAGAAGAGTGCTGCTTTTTTTTAAATCCTGTATGGCAATTTGCTGATTCCCCATTTGCTTATGAAGCAATCCTCGTTTCTCATAAAAATAAAAATAATTGCCATTTAGATAAATAGCGCGATTATAGGCATTTAAAGCAGAATTAAATTGTCTCTTATTAAAAAAAATATCACCCTTTGCACTGTGAAATAATGCTTCTTTAGGTTCAATTGCAATTGCTTTATCTAAAAGCCTTAAGCTTTTGCCATACTCTTTTTTTTGCAATAAAAGCACAGCTTTGTCGTAGCTATTGTAGGCTGGAGCTGTTTTTCGCAAATGAGCAGTTTTCTGTTGATAAATATTATGCCCTGTTTTGCCGTTTGTATTTAGTTTTGAAGCTGTTATTTTATTAGCCTCTACTCGTTCTTGGGAGGGAGGGTGGCTTGCAAAAAGACCAGTCAGCCAATTAGTGTTTCTGTCCCTGGAAAGCCTTAGGAAAGTTTCCTGCAGATTAATGGCGCTTTCAGGGTTATAACCAGCTCTTACCATATAAATCATACCGTAGTGATCTGCTTCAAGTTCAGCATCACGGCTATATTTTTGAGTGATCAGCCCCATGGCGACCTGGGCTCCGCCAATGGCAAGATTGGCATAATCATAATTTTTTGCTGCATATGAGCTTGCAAGCATAGCTGCCTGCAACAGCATTCCTCTCTCCATGTTTTTTGCACCATGCCTTGCTGCTGCATGGACAATCTCGTGGGACAATACTGCAGCAAGTTCTGCTTCATTGTTTAACTCTAATAACAGGCCGCGGTTAACTGCAATTTTACCGCCCGGCAATGCCCATGCATTTGGTGTTGAGTTATTTAAAATTGTAAATTCATATGGAAGTTTGCGGTCGCTTACTCTGCCAAGGTTTTGACCTATCTGTCTTACATAGGCAGAAAGCTTTGGGTCGCAAATATATTCTGCTCCTGCCATCTGTTTTCCCGGTTCATATTGTTTGCGCCCTGTTGATATTTCATTTCCTTCACTGATAAGTCTGAGTTCATGTCTGCCGGTTACAGGGTTTGTTGCACAACCTGCAAATATTAAAGATATTAAAGAAAGACATAGCAATATCCTGGAATACCGTGGAATTTTCAAGTAATTCAAAGAAAACGCGACAATGTTTGATTTAATCAGATAAGATTTTTTTTTCATTTTTTAACCTGTTATCATAAGTTTGTTACCAAAAATAATATCATTATAACATATATGACACCAGAAAATTTATTTTGTTTATCTGGATAAAATATTTGACCCAATATTATGCTTTGGTTATTTAGATACAGGTTTTACATTTATTGCAATCTATCATGGGGCAGGGCCTGGACTGTGTTTCATTCTCTGCTTTAAAAAATTCTTTAATAAGGAATTGTTTTTTTACCCGGGTTTCAATAAAATCCCAGGGCAGGGGATCGTTAATATCTTTTTTATTGTAAATAATTGAATTACAATATTTTAAGTTTTTTCTCATGGCTGATGCCCAGCCATTTTTTAGAGCAGATTCGATTATATCAGCCGTATTTTGATCCCCACGGGATAAAAGAGCATGGATTTTTGCCATTTTTAATGACTCAACATTAATATTTACATTGGCAACCTGCTTTAAACCCTGTCTGATTATTTTCACTTTCTTTTTTAAAGTTTTTTCATCTTCCATGGCAGCCCATTGAAATGGAGTACATGGTTTTGGAATAAAGGGGTTAATACTCAAAGTAATGGTTCCGATTCTTCTGTTTTTTTTTGATTCCTTAAGGAAAACGATTTTAATCTCTTTTGTTAATGCAACAATGGCATGGACATCTTCAGTCTCTTCCAAGGGGAGCCCGATCATAAAATAGAGTTTTAAATTTATAATTCCGGCATTAACAAGTTTTTTAACAGCAATAAGAATATCTTTTTCTTTGATGTTTTTATTAATGATTTTACGCATTCTTTTTGAGCCTGCTTCCGGGGCAAGGGTTGCAGTTTTTATTTTTGAATTTGAAAGCGCAAGGATAAATTTATCATCTAATTTGTCAGCCCTGAGGGATGAAAAAGATAATTTAAATTTGTGTTTTAGACCATAGTCACAAATCTCCATGATTTCCGGGTGATCTGCAATGGCTGAGCTGACAAACCCTATTTTATCAGTTTTTCCAAGGGCTTTGTCAATGGCCCTGTAGATATTTTTTGCAGGATAAATTCTTGGAGGGCGGTAGATAAACCCGGCACTGCAGAATCTGCACCCATGGGGGCAGCCTTTAAGGGTCTCAATGAGAAAAGTGTCTTTAAAAGCAGTATCAGAGGAAAGAATAGTTGTGCAGCTTGTGGTGTTTTCAAGGTTTTCAAGGTATTGCACCTTAATTTGTGAAATTTGTTTATTTGAAAATTGAGGTACGTATGCGCCGGGAATCAGTTTTTCAAGATTTTGTAGAAATGATTGTTTATCTGTTTTTTTTAAAAATTCTTTAAAAAAAGGGTCTAAAAGGCATTCTGCTTCACCAAGAAGAAAACAATCAATAAAGTCAGCTATGGGTTCAGGATTTAAAAAACAGGCGACTCCCCCTGCAACCACCAGGGGGTGGATGTGGTTTCGATCGGATGATCGCAGGGGAATGCCCGCTTGAACAAGGAGTTGAGCAAGGTTTAAAAAATCGTTTTCAAATGAAATTGAAAACATGATAATATCAAATTTATCAAGACCTAACCCGGTTTCAATGCTTTTTGGACAGTTTGTATTATCTTTTTGTCCATGCCAGAAGACCCGTTCACACGATACAGACTCAATTTTGTTTGCAAGTCCATAGATAATTTGAAATCCAAGGCTTGACATGCCCGCCCTATATGTATTTGGATATACAAGGGCGGTTTTTATCAAACCTTTGCCTTTTTTAATTATGGCTCCTGTTTCAATATTGCTTTTCAAACCATAATTACGGCCGGGTTTAAACCTCTTTTTCATTCATAATTCACAATCAATACCTAAGACCTCATGCTTCACAACTCGTGCCTTACCTGTCAGTCAGCTTTTCTTCTAAGGAATGTCGGTACCTCCAGATCATCGTTATCAAATGCCATTGTGGCATAGTCATTTACCATGTCATCATCACCAACAACCCTTTTTTGTGTCATGATGACTGGGTTGTCGAATTCATTCCAGTTTGAAAGCTCTTCCTCGGTGGGGGTTCTCACATGTCCGCGTGCAATGGGCATGTTGGGACGGTTAACAGCTTGTGCTGCCATTGCAGGCTGTTGATATTGGGTGCTTTGAACAATGGCCGGATCAAAATGATGAATATTATTGGACTCTTCAGGCTCATCAGAACCAATACCTGTGGCAATTACAGTAATTCTCATTTCATCGCCAAGCTCATCGTCAAAGGTCTGGCCCCAGATGATTTCAGCATCATCGCCAACTTCCTCATAAATTCTGTCAGATGCCTCTGTCATCTCATCAAGGGTAAGATCAGAGCTGGATGTTATATTCATCAGCACACCCTTTGCCCCTGAAATGGATATATCTTCAAGAAGAGGATGGGAAATAGCCCTTTCCGCCGCTTCAACCGCCCGGTTTTCTCCCGATGCAATACCAATACCCATAAGGGCTTTACCTGATTTCTGCATGGTTGCTCTTACATCTGCAAAGTCAAGATTAACGTGGCCCGGCATCATAATTAAATCAGTAATGCCTTTTACAGAGTGGTGCAAAATTTCATCGGCCTTTATAAACATATCAACCATTCTGGCTCCCTTGGGTGCAATGCCTCTGAGCCTGTCATTGGGGATAGTAATTACAGTGTCTGTGATGTCTTGAAGGTTTTCCAGTCCTTTAAGTGCCTGTTTTTCTCTTTTTTTACCTTCAAAGGAGAAAGGTTTGGATGCAACTGCCACGGTTAAAATGCCAAGCTCTTTGCATATTTCAGCAATGACAGGCGCAGCCCCTGTGCCTGTGCCGCCGCCAAATCCTGCTGTAATAAATACCATGTGGCTGCCTTCCAGGGCTTTTCGCAGCTCATCCATACTCTCTAAGGCAGCTTCTCTGCCCTTATTTGGATCAGCACCTGCGCCAAGACCCTCTGTCAGCTCTTTTCCAATTTGAATCTTTACTTCAGCTCTTGATGCATCAAGGGCCTGGACATCTGTGTTGGCAACAATGAATTTTACACCTTTAAGTTTTGCATCAATCATGTTGTTTACGGCATTACCGCCGGCACCGCCAACACCAATGACCTTGATTTTTGCTGAACTCTCATTTTCCACATAAGAAAAAGTCATATCCACCTCCTAAAAAAATTAAATTATATCTTTAAACCACTGTTTCATTCTATTTAATATTCCGGCAAAACCTTGATTTTGCGTATCTTTAAATTCTGTTTGACTGCTGGCTGTTGAACCAAAGATTACAAGCCCAACTCCAGTTGCATAGGCTGGATTTTTAACAATATCCTTGAGACCACCTATTTTATTTGGTTCTCCAATGCGTACAGGCACATGAAAAACTGATTCTGCAAGCTCTCTGATTCCATCAAGAACCACGCTTCCTCCTGTGAGGACAAAACCTGCAGGAAATGTGTTTTCAAGTCCATTGGCAAACAACTCTTTATTTAATATGGTAAAAATTTCTTCAACCCTTGGTTCAAGAATCTCAGCAAGTATTCCTTTGGAGAGTTTTTTCGGTGCTCTTCCTCCAACTGCCGGAACCTCAATGGTCGTGCCTTTTCTGACATTTTCCGGAACACATGTACCATGTTCCACCTTGATTTTTTCAGCTTCAGGCAGAGGAGTCCTCAATCCAATTGAGATATCATTTGTCAGATTGTGGCCGCCAAGGGTGAGTTCATATATAAATTTCAGGTTATTGTCCTTAAAAAGCGCCATATCAGTAGTGCCTCCGCCCATATCAACTACTACACATCCCAGCTCTTTCTCCTCTTTTGTAAGAACAGCCTCTCCAGATGCAAGGGATTCAAGGGCAATGTCACACACTTCAAGACCTGCCTTATTACAGCATTTAACAATATTCCTGGCCGACGACACAGCCCCGATGATAATATGGATTTTGGCTTCAAGGCGGATGGCTGTCATGCCCACCGGATTTTGAATGGATTCCATCTCATCCACGATGAATTCCTGGGGAATTACATGGAGGATTTCCCTGTCTGTTGGAATAGCCACAGCCCTTGCAGCATCAATCACCCGCTCCACATCCATATCAGTTATTTCACGCCCTTTGATTGCAATAATCCCATGGGAGTTAATTCCCTTGATGTGATTGCCGGCAATGCCCACATAAACAGAAGAAATATCACATCCTGCCATGAGCTCTGCCTCTTCCACTGCCTTTTTTATTGAATCCACAGTTGATTCAATATTGACAACCGAGCCTTTGCGCAGGCCAGTGGATGGATGGGAGCCAACACCAATGACATTGATCTCGTCATCAAGCATCTCACCTACAATGGCACAAATTTTTGTGGTTCCAATATCCAGCCCCACAATTATTTTTTCATTTCCCTGCAAATCAAACCCCCTTTTTTAAATCACCAATCTGTAATGCCTTGTCAGGCGTGGTTTTGATGAAAACTTTTTCAAGATTAGAAAGATCCATGGCACAGATTGTTCGTTCTGGAAAGTTTTTATCAATATACTCACTTATTTTTATTGCCTTATTCAGCTTTGCTTTAAACTTGTTAAATCCCAATTGTATTTCAATTGTATTTTCATTGTTCAGTGGAATTTTATTATAAATATCATTGGCTTTAATGCTGATACCTCTGTTACCATCTGCCTTGATTAATTGTATATCATTTGAATCCTCTAGTTTTAAAAAATCCAGGATAGAGTCGAACAAAGGCCCCTTAAACATATATTCGGGCTCCATGTTTTTGCGTGTGGCCTTTGGGCCAGGTGTGACCTCAAGATCAATTCCTGTTATAACAGGCAGGTTTTCAATATTGTCTTTTTGAGGATTGTATTCCTTGAAAGGTTTGCCATGGACATTGATTAAGATATCTGCAAGGTTTTCAATCTTAACAATTGCCAGTGGTTTTTCTTCAATGACAGATATAAGAAGTTCACAGGCCATATTCCTGTTAACCATGGCAGAGGCAATCCATGGATGTGTTGCAATGCGCTTTTCTATCTTAAATAAATTTGCTTTAAAAATATTTTTATCACAGCTCAAATCTGCTAGTTTTAAGATATCTTTTTTAAAAGCATGCTGTGTCCCTGTAATTTCTATCTTTGTAATATTAAAAAATATTGACTGGGTAATAAAATCATACATAAAGATGGAGGCAAGGCTTAAAACACTGAAAAAAGCGATTGTTATAATGCACTTGAGGCAAAAGTCCATGGCATTGGCGTTGCCCATGAAACTGCCCCTGAAATTGTTGGTTTTTCCGGGTTCAGATCTATACCTGTTGGCTTTTATTTTTTTATTCACCTTCAATCCTCACCTCCGTTTCAAGCAGGATGTTAAATTTTTTAAACACTATTTCCTGGATCTTCTGTTTCAATAAAAGCACATCTTCACAACTTGCATTGCCCATATTCACAATAAAATTGCCGTGTTTTTGTGATACCATGGCATTGTTTACACTCATTCCTTTGAGCCCCGATTTTTCAATAAGTTCTCCTGCTGATTTACCTATGGTTGGATTTTTAAAAAAACATCCTGCACTTGCAAAGGAAACAGGTTGATTTGCATTTCTTTTGGTCAGGTTATATTTAAAAACCTCTTCAATCTTTTTTTGATTTCCTTTTTTCAGAGTTATTGCTGCCGAGACTACTATTCCAGGTAAATTAAGGTGTCGATAGGAAAAATCCAAAAGCTTTTTTTCAATTTTTTTAATCTTAAAAGTGTTCTCATCTACGACTTCGATTGATTGTATAATGCTGGACATATCGCCGGATCGTGTTCCTGCATTCATTTTAATTGCACCGCCAATGGTTCCTGGAATTCCAGCGGCAAATTCAATGCCTGAAAGAGAGTTATTGATTGCAAACTGACAGATTTTTGATAGGCGTTCTCCTGCATCAACAATAAGTGTTTTTGTATCTGAGTCAGTTTCAATTATCTCTATTTTTGATTTTAATTGTTTTGTAATGATTACAAGGCCGCGTAAGCCTTTGTCTGAAATTAAAAGGTTGGTACCTTTTCCAAAGAGCGTGACTGGAATATCAAGCTCCCATGCCCGTTGAAGTAAATTTGTTAATTCTATTTTGTTTTTTGGTATAGCGAGAAGGTCAGCCCTGCCTCCAATTTTAAAAGAGGTATACTCTCCCAATGGCTCATCAACAAGAATGTTAAATTCTCGGGTAAGCATTGTTTCTGGTTTAAGAGCTTCTTTTATCATGTTTATCCTCCTTTACAATATCTCCACAAGGTTTTCACCAAGTGTATAAATATCTCCTGCACCAAGGGTTAAAACAATATCGTTCTTTTTTACTTTATGGGTAATCATGGATAAAGCCTGGGTAAAGTCCGGGGCATAGCTCACATCTTTATGGCCATGCTCTTGTATTCCTGTGCACAATTGCTGTGAATTAACTCCTTTGATTTCCTGTTCGCTTGCTGCATAAATTGGCAGTAAAATGAGGATATCAGACTGATAAAAAGAGCGGGTAAATTCATGGAATAAGCCTTTGGTTCTCGTGTATCTGTGTGGCTGGAACACAACAATCAGGCGTTTGTCTTTGTAGCTCTCCCTGATTGCAGCAAGTGTTGCCATGATCTCTGTTGGATGATGTCCATAATCATCCATTACCAGAATCCCCTTTTTTTCTCCTTTGATTTCAAGTCGGCGTTTTACACCTTCAATTGACTCCAAAGCTTTTTTAATTGTCTTAAATTTAATTTTGAGTTCAAGGCTTGTTGCAATCGCAGCAAGGGCATTGGAAATATTATGAAGTCCTGCAATGTTTAAATTGATGTCACCAAGAAGTTTTTCATGGTGAAAAACTTTAAAATAACTTTTAGAGCCATTAAATGAAATCTCTTTTGCCTGTAAATCAGACTGGGCTGTCATGCCAAAGGTTGTGTATCTAACCCTAATCCTTGGCAGTATATTTTGAATATGCTCATTGTCAAGGCAGAGAATGGCAAGGCCGTAAAAGGGAACAGAGTTGATAAACTGGACAAATTTATCTTTAATATCTTCAATGTCTTTATAAAAATCCAAGTGCTCAAGATCAATGTTAGTGACTGCTGCAATGGCAGGGCTGTACTTTAAGAAAGAGCCATCACTTTCATCTGCTTCTGCAACTATAAAATCACCTTTGCCGTGCAGGGCATTGGTATCAAGGCCTTTAAGAAGCCCGCCTATTATTACTGTGGGATCAAGTCCTGCTGTGTTGAGAATCTGGGAAATCATGGCTGTGGTTGATGTCTTTCCATGGGCTCCTGATACGGCAATGGAGTATTTAATGCGCATTAATTCCGCCAGCATTTCAGCCCTTGGAATAATGGGAATGGATAAGTGTTTTGCCTGAACAACTTCTGGATTTTCCTTTGCAATGGCAGTGGATGTGACAACAACATTTGCATTTTTTACCTGCTCTTTTGCATGCCCCTGGAATATAATCCCGCCTTTTTTTTCAAGACGTCTGGTTATATGGGACAATTTGAGATCAGATCCTGATACCTTATATCCAAGATTTATAAGAAGCTCTGCAATACCGCTCATGCCAATGCCGCCGATTCCTACAAAATGAATATGATAATTTTTTTGATACATTTCTATCCTATGGTATTTAAAATGTGTGAGGCTATTTTTTTATCAGCATCTGGCATGGCAAGGAGTTTCATGGCTTTGCCCATGCTTTTAAGTTTTTTGGGATCTTTTATCACCTCTTCCAAGCCTGCTTTTAAAGTCTGCCCAGTGAGATCTTGATCCTTGATCATTACAGCAGCATTTAGTTTTTCAAGGGCCTTTGCATTAAAGGTCTGGTGATCGTCGGCTGCATGGGGAAAAGGAATAAAAATTGCTGGAAGTCCTTTTAGACATAGTTCCGCAATAATTCCAGCTCCTGCCCTTGTAATGACAAGATCTGCAATATTTTGAAGTTGCGGCATATCATGGAAAAATGCACTTGCCATTGCATTGATTTTCAGATCTTTATAGCGTTTTTTGATTAAGGCCTCATCTTTAACTCCTGTTTGATGG
>CAZYDL010000040.1:0-16327 GCA_964646305.1 uncultured Desulfobacula sp.
AGGATAAAATATGGACATATTCTGGCAATTGATTGTAAGTGGTTTTCTTGTTGGGGGAATATATGCTCTCATTGCACTTGGCTTTGTACTTATCTATAAAGCCACCAATATCATAAATTTTGCCACGGGTGAATTCATGATGATTGGTGCCTATATTTTCTACTCTCTTGTTGTATATTTAAAATTGCCTGCCCTTATTGGATTTCCCCTTGTTATTATCTGTGCTGCTCTACTTGGAGCTCTGGTTGAACGGCTTATTTTACGACATATGCTGGGCCAGCCCAATATCAGCATTATCATGGTTACAATAGGTTTAAGTTCTATTTTAATGGGAGTTGCGGAAGTTATCTGGGGGTCAGAATTTAGAAGTTTTCCCCCACTTTTTCCCAGAAAACCAATTATTATTGGAGACATTGTACTGCGATCCAATCTATTCTACGGCTTTTTAATTGCCCTGGCTGTGGTGGTGATATTTATGCTTTTATTTAAATACGCCAAAGTCGGCATTGCCATGCGCGCCACTGCCAATGACCAGATGGCTGCCTTTTCCATGGGAATTAATGTTAAATCCATGTTTACAATTTCCTGGGGTTTTGGTGCCATTGCAGCTTCCCTTGGCGGCATTATCATAGGAAATATCGGTGGTGTACAGCCAACCCTTGGTCATATTGGACTTAAAATATTTCCCATAGTAATCCTTGGTGGCCTTGACTCGATTATTGGTGCAGTGGTGGGAGGTTTTATCGTGGGCATTGTGGAAAATCTTGCAGGAGGTTATCTTGACCCGATTTTTCACGGGGGTGTCAAAGACCTTGCACCTTTTGTTGTCCTCATTGTTATCCTTTTGATTAAACCATATGGTTTATTTGGCACAAAAGAGATTGAAAGGCTTTAAAAGGAGAAACAGCTGATATGTATATTGGAGATTTTAAAGAAACCTATGCGTCGGATCAGGCGGTTTTTGCTAATACCACCTCTTGTTTCTGGCTTGGAGTTCTATCTGTGCTTCTATTGATTTTCCCCTTTGTTGCAGGTGATTATTTTCTATTCATGGCAAATCTTGCAGGCATTGCCATAATAGGAGCTGTTGGTTTAAATATTCTTACGGGCTTTGCCGGCCAGATTTCCCTTGGTCATGCGGCGTTTATTGGCGTGGGCGGATATACAGCAGCAATTTTATCCACACGTTTTAATATGCCCTTTCTTGTATGTCTTCCCCTTTCAGGCTTAATGGCAGCCTTTTTTGGCATCATTGTAGGTGGACCTTCCCTGCGCCTTAAAGGTCTTTATCTCTGTATTGCAACTCTGGCAGCCCAGCTTATTCTTGAATTTGTTTTTGTACACTGGGAATCTGTGACCGGTGGAATCAGGGGTATTAATGTATCTTCTCCTGAGATTTTCGGGCTTGTGCTTGACAATGATTTTAAATTTTATTTTTTAACCCTTATTATTGTTATCCTTTGTGTGACAGCTGCAAGAAATCTTTTCAGAACCAGGATTGGCAGGGCATTTATTGCCATAAGGGATAGAGATATTTCAGCTGAACTCATGGGTATCAATTTAATACAGTATAAACTGTATGCCTTTGGTATAAGTTCATTCATGGCGGGAATTTCAGGGTGCCTGTGGGTTAATTTTTTAAAGACAGTTACCCCGGAGCATTTTCCCTTGATGGAGAGTGTCAGATATCTTGCAATGATTATTGTGGGCGGCATGGGAAGTGTTCTTGGTTCCATATTTGGTGCAATATTCATGACAATAATCCCGGAAATCATTAAAACCATTCTTGGTTTTATAGTGAATATTTTTCCCACAGCCATGAGTTTTCTGTTTCCTTTGCAGCAGGTTATTTTCGGGCTGCTCATTGTTGGATTTTTAATATTCGAACCCCATGGGCTGGCTGAAATCTGGTACAGAATTAAAAATCATTTTCACCTGTGGCCCTTTGACCATTAACTACAGCAAATGGATTACAAAATTTACTGAATTTACTGAATTTTTTCAAAAAAAATAAGCATTGTGTAAATAGTTTTTATTAACCATAAAAAAGGAGTGATCATGAAAAAAAGTATTGTATTAACCATGGCCTTATTTTTATCATTATTGTTGAGCATGGGCAGTGTATCCTTTGCTGAGGACGTAATCAAAGTAGGCGCAGGCCAACCCATTACAGGGAGATTTGCCTTTGCAGGCAAACATATTAATGCAGGTCTGATGGATTCTCTGGGTTATGCCAATGAACAAGGTGGTGTTGACGGCAAAAAATTCAAGTATATCTATGAAGATACCGGGTATGATCTCAAGCGCGCCATTGCCTCATTTAAAAAACTCATGGCCCAGGATAATCCTGTCATGATGTATGGTGAATCCACAGGTGTTGGAAAAGCCATGGCTCCGGAAATCAATTCCCGGTATCATGTGGTCTATGGCTCCACCAGTTTTTCAGAAGAACTCAGTGACAGATCCAAAAACCCCTATATATTTGTAAGCGGCCCAACTTATGCCCAGCAGTTTGGTGTTCTCTTAAAATATATTGCCAGCCAGCCAAAGAAAAATAATAAACCCCACAGGGTTGCATTTTTCTACTCTGATACTGAATTTGGCCGTGATCCCATTCCCTTTGCCAGAAAACTTGCCAAAAAGCTTGGAATTGAAGTTGTGGCAGAAGAGGTCACCAAGGTAGGTGCTGTGGATATTACAAGCCAGCTTCTGGACCTGAAACGCAATAAACCTGAATATTGTATTTTCCAGGGTTATGTGGTTCCGCCCATACCCGAAGTTATCAGAGGGGCAAAGGATTTTGGTCTTGATATAACTTTCATGGGTACTTTCTGGGCAATGAGTAAAATGCTGCTGGGCAAACTCGGTCCTGATGCTGAAGGTTATATGGGAGTTTCTCCATATTCTTACTGGGACATGGATGATGTTCCAATGATCCAGGCCATGCATGCTTATTCCAAAAAGCATCATCCAGATGTGACATACCGCCCCAATTCCTATATGCAGGGATGGTTCACAGGCATGGTTTATGTGAAACTTGCAAAAATGTGTAATGCTGCAGGGCTTGCCATAACAGGTGAAAACCTTAAAAACATGCTCCCAAAAATTAAAAATTGGGATACAGGCGGGTTGAGCGGTGTTGTCAGTTTTGACAAATCCAATGCAACGGGAATGGGTAAAGTTTATAAAGCCCAGAATGGCAAATTTGTTGCAGCTTCAGACTGGATTCAATTGGATTAAAAATATTAAAAACCCTCCACTGGATGCCTGCACTAAATATTTTCTATAGTATCCAGTGGATGGATGTTTACCGGAAAGGAGCGTTTTGAACTTTGTTGCAATGTCCATCCTCTTTCAGGTAAACATCCTGGAACGGGTCATGATTATAAAAAAGCAGGAGGAGATAAGTGTCGTCAACCCTTGAAATCAATAATCTTGAGGTGCTCTATAATAATATCATACTGGTGCTCAAAGGCCTTTCCCTTAAAGTTGAAAAAGGCACTATTGTGGCACTGCTCGGGTCCAATGGTGCTGGTAAATCCACCACACTGAAAGCCATCAGCGGATTTTTACCACTGGAAGACGGGGAGATTACCGACGGCACCATTAATTATAAAGGAGAATTAATATCAGGGCTTGGTCCCCATACGATTGTACAAAAGGGTATCTTCCAGGTCATGGAAGGTCGCAGGGTTTTTGAAGACCTGACTGTGGAAGAAAACCTCATCTGTGGGGCATATACACAGAAAAACAAGGCTCAGATTGCTTTGGGAATGGAGAAATGTTTTGAGTATTTTCCCATTTTAAAAAAAAGATATAAACGCCTTGCAGGTTATTTGAGTGGCGGTGAGCAGCAGATGCTGGTCATCAGCCGTGCCATGCTTGCAACTCCAACGCTTATGATGCTGGATGAACCCTCCATGGGGCTTGCACCCATGCTGGTGGAAGAGATATTTGAGATTATTAAAAAAATCAATGAAAATGAGGGAACTGCAATTTTGCTTGTGGAACAGAATGCCAGTATGGCGCTGGAAATAAGTTCATACGGCTATATCATGGAGAATGGCCGCATTGTATTGGATGGAACCAGTGATCTTTTAATCAATGACAAAGATGTCCAGGAGTTTTATCTTGGCATGGGCAGTGACAATGAAGATACAAGCTACCGCAATGTAAAACATTACAAGCGGAGGAAAAGATGGCTGAGCTGACAAATAGAACCATGCCAGAGGTTTTTCTGGATAGAGTGGCCCAATGCGGTGATGAAATTGCCCTGCGTGAAAAGGATTTTGGAATCTGGCAGAGTGTTACCTGGAATAAATATCTTGAGCATGTAAAACATTTTGCCATGGGCCTTGCAAGCCTTGGCTTTAAACGGGGAGACCACCTTGCCATTATCAGTGAAAACTGCAGGGAATGGCTTTATGCAGACCTTGCGTGCATGAGTCTTGGTGGTGTAGGCCTTGGAGTTTATCCCACTAGCCCATACCCGGAAGTCAAATATGTTGTGCATCATTCTGATTCAACCATTGTCATGTGTGAAGACCAGGAACAGACCGATAAGATTCTTGAGGTAATGGATGAGCTGCCTTTATTAAAAAAAATCATTGTCAAGGACATGAAGGGTCTGCGTAAATATCCAAAAGATATTATAATCTCGTTCAGGGAAGTTGAAAATCTAGGAAAAAAATTAGAGAAAAAAAGACCCTATTTTTTTCTTGAAGAGATTAAAAAAGGTAACCCTGATGATGTCTGCATAATGATTTATACTTCTGGTACAACAGGCCCGCCAAAGGGCGCCATGGTAAGTCATAAAAATATAGAGGCCACAACCCTGGCATCGGCTGAAGCTATGGAAGTTACAAAGGATGACACTGTTGTCTCCTATCTTCCCCTGTGCCATGTGGCAGAGCAGATTTTCAGTCTTTATCTGCCCCTGTTTATTGGAAACACAGTCAATTTTGCTGAAAGCATAGCCACAATCCAGAGTGATTTAAGGGAGATTGCGCCTACAATGTTTCTTGGCGTGCCAAGAATATGGGAAAAGCTGCACTCTTCCATTACCATTAATATCCAGGACTCAAGCTGGTTAAAACGATGGATTTTTAAAAACTGCATGGAAATTGGCTATAAAAAGGCAAATAAGCGTCTTGACGGCAAAAAAATAAGTATTGGCTTAAAGCTTTCCTGGTGGGCTGGATACTGGCTTATTTTCAGGGCTCTGCAAAATTATATAGGTCTTAGAAAAGCAAGAATGTGTCTCTCTGCAGCAGCCAAGGTCAGCCCTGAAGAACTTTTGTTTCTGCACTCCATAGGCATTGAAATAAAGGAAGGATACGGCATGACTGAGTGCACGGGGCTCTCTTTTATCCACATGGGCAATGACATCAAACTTGGAACTGTGGGAAAACCCATATCCTGCATTGAATATAAGCTTGCCAGTGATGGCGAATTAATGAAAAAAGGTCCCAGTATATTTATGGGATATTATAAAAATCCAGAAGCCACAGCAAAGGCAATTGTTGATGGCTGGCTCATGACCGAAGACATTGCCACAATTGACCATGACGGCCATGTCTCCATAGTAGATAGGAAAAAAGATATCCTGATAACCTCTGGCGGTAAAAACATTGCTCCCTCTCTCATTGAAAATGAACTCAAGGTAAGTCCCTATATAAAAGAGGCCATTGTAATTGGAGACGGGAAAAAATTCATCTCTGCTCTTATCCAGATTGATTTTGATAATGTTGGCAAATGGGCTACCAACAGACAGCTTGCCTATACAACTTTTAAATCTCTCTCTGGCATGCCTGACATCAATGAATTGATCCAGGATGCTGTGAATACAGCCAATGCCAAGTTTGCCAGGGTGGAAAATGTCAGAAAATTCATTCTTCTCACCAAGGAACTTGACCATGATGATGATGAAATGACTGCCACCATGAAAGTGCGAAGAGCCACAATATATAAAAAATTTGCCAGGGAAATTGATATGATTTATGATGTGTAAAGATGATGCGGTTTCCAGATGGTTTCTTTATTCCTGTCCTAAATACTCTTTTAATTTTTGCACCCCTGAAATGGCATTTTTTAATTCAGACTCATATAATGGTACCAAAGAAGCGTGAGATGCCGGGTTCATTATTCTTTTCAAGGTGTCTTGGGTTTCTGCAATAAGGTTGGCTTTGTTGTCTTTTAATTCGTATTGTTTGATAAGATAGGCAATAAGTTCATTTTTTAAACCGGTCAGCCTGCCTTTGTCATTTTCTGTCAAAGAATCGTCCTCAACATAATTTGTTTGTAATTTTTTAATCAGATCAAGCGGCAGTGTTTTTTTTACAAACACTTTTTCAAAATCCCTGCGGCTGGTTTCTGTGATCTTGGCAAGAGCACTGTTCAATTTATTAGCCAAGGGTTCGAATTCTCCGGTTTCTGCGGCTGAATTCAGCCCGTTCAGGTATTTGCCTAAAACTGCTTCTGTTTCTTTCCTCAATTCATTGCCACAGGCATCATATTCACCATCATTCAGGAACGTTTGAGCCTTTTCAAGGGGTGTTCTATCCTGTTTAATAGCGGGCGGACTATTTTCATCTTCTTTTACATGGAAATTATAATATTCCCATTCAAGTGAGGAGGTATGCCGTTTAATCAGTTCATAGAAGCCTCTATCATGGGTGAGGATGATTTTCTGGAATTCATCAAAAAAATATAAGTCCGGATCATTGTCCTGGTTGAGAATCATTTTGACAATGGGCATTCTGTTTGACATATCCAGACTGATCAGCATATCGTCCAGGACAAGAATTTTAAAATCAGTTGTCTGGACCCGGGTGCGTAAGGCACCGATACGGATACCAATGGCAATTCTGGTCAATTGGGCTTCGTTCAAAAAAGACTGAACCCGGTGGACTTGTTTCCATTTGCCACTGTTATCCTGAAAAATTTCTACGATCAGCTTAATGTGGAGTTTGCTATACCGTTCAGGTTCTTTTCCCGGCTGCCAGAGTTTGTTTTTCACCTTTTCAAAGTTAAATTTCTTGGTAAATTCAAGTGAAAGACGAATAACATCTTTATTGTCAAAGAAATATTTTTTGATGAAATCATTGGCATTGGTCTGAATTTGTGACAATAAGGATTCAATCTCGGTGTTAAGTATCACAAGCGCCTGTTCATTGCCTTCCATTTTTCTTCCCCTGACATGCTGGCCTGATGTATACCGTTCAACATCCGATGTTCTATCTTTAATTTTATCAAGCATGACATGGTTGGTATCATCCATCAGGAAAGGAAAAATATCCCGTTCAAAAACCGGCCACAGGTTTACCTCCTGTTTGTGGCTGGCGGAATAAAAATTATGAAGCAGCTTGTAATTGATAAAATCACTGGCCTGATTCAACTCCTGAATTATAGTATCGCTGTTTTTATTTGTGTTGATGATGTTGTTGGAAATTTTATAGATATCTTTTTTGCTGTTCTCATCAATCGTGGTCAATTCAATAAAAGAATCTTCATCCCTGCCAACAAAGACATTCCGCAGGCTCTGGTGGGTTGTTTTGTCTGACTCGATAAAATTCCTGAAGTATTTTTGAATTTCATCATCTTTTTTGATACTGCTTTGGGTCAGGGTATACAAGGCCCAGAACAGGGATGATTTTCCGGAACCATTATTACCATAGGCAAGAATATTTTTACCTTTTAGATCAAAGGTCTGTTCTTGCTGAAATGCTTTAAAATTCTTGATCTTAATCTGGGAAATTTTTCTCATCTGGACTCCAGAATGGGTTTTAGGATTTCAGGACTGCGGACGGCAAAGAGTTTGATGCGGTTCCGGACTTCACTGTCCGGGTGTGTCCATCTGGTATGGAGTTTGCCGACAATAACCTCTTTACCATTATCTGGCAATCTCTCAAAATTCTGATTTTTAAATATCTTTTCAAGATCATCTTTCACGAATTGCAGGATGTCAATTTGTTTTTTTGTCATGTGGTCTGAGAAATATAACTGGAATATGATGCCATCAATTATTGAGTCAAAAAATATAGCTTTGTTATTATTTTTATATTTTTTAGACCATAAAAGGATATCTACCATAGTACTCAAAATATCTTGAGCAGCTTCTGAAATATTTGGGATTGGAAATTCTTTGACATAATTATTTATCCATCTCATTGTTCCCATTCCACTGGTTGTTGCAATAGTTCTAATATAAAAACCAATCGCTTTTGAATTTAATAATGATAATAAGTATTTAATTTTGATGCCTTCTGGAGGGATTAAAAAATATGCGCTATTTAACAGATATATTTCACTATCGCAAAGTGTAAATTTACCGGTATTTGTTAACTCTATCCAAACGATTTTGTCCTTTTTGAAATCATCAAAGAATGCACAGGCACGCAAATTTGTCCAATGCCTGCCTTTAGCACCCCGATTTTTAAATTTTTCTCCAAATTTATCTAAATAATTATAAATATCCGAAAAATCTTTCTTAACATCAATTCCATTTTTTGTTAATAATAAAAACAGGTTCGGTTGTTTATATGAATAACGGCTAATATCTTTACCTCTCAATACAGGCTTAATTATCTTTGAATTCTTAAAATTTTTATCAAGAAAATTTTGTTTTTGTTTACCATCAATAAGAAAAGCATCATTATTTCCAGTAGCAATTCCTAACCGTATTTTAGTTCCGAGTTGTTCTAAACTAAGATGCTTTTCCATTGATTCCTGAATTTTAGATATATTGTCAGGTAGCAAACCCCATACTTTCTTTCTAAAATTCTTTTGAGGGATATTGTAACTATTTTTATTTACAAACGAATTAAAACTCATGGAGTCAATTGAACTATCTACAACTTGAACTGAATTTTTACAATTCGATAGTGATATGTCAGTGATTGCTGTGTCAACAATTGCGGTAGCAAATATTTGTGATTCCGGCATATTGATTATTTTTTGTAAACTTCCTTTTTCAAGAATAAAATTTCTTGTTGGTTTTGCATAATCAGATCTTAAATATGAATTAGAGGTAATAAATAACACCGTTCCTTTGGGGTTCAATAAGAAGATAGCTGCCTCAAAAAAATAGCATAAAATATCAGCAAATGCTTCGTAGGTTTTATAATTATTTTTTATGTACTTTTTATTGGAAATTGCATCATGACTTATATAAGGAGGATTTCCAATCACCACATCAAAACCATCCTTCATTCCAAACATCCACTCCGAGTCAAAAAAAGATGAAGAAGCATTTTGATCATACGGGTCCCAACTGGCAAGTTGTTTGGCTGTTACATTCTCCAAACCATCTGCAATAAGCAGTCCTTTCATATGCTCCCGCAATTCTTGGTCTTCTTTACGCAGTTTTCTTTTTTGAGGTGGCGTTTTTGCTGAAAAAATCCGATGCCTGACACCCTTCAATTTTTCTTCCAGTTCTTTGATATCTTGTCTGTCAAATAAAGGTATTGGCGGCAACAAATTTTATTTCAAGATTCGGCAAAGGGCGAATGCCAAAATTGGGTTTGGCTGTATCCACTATTTGATCTACCACCAGGGAAATAAAAAAACGCAGTTTGGAAATTTGAGCGGCAATGGACTGGATATCCACGCCGTAGATACAGTTTTCGATCAAAAAGAGTTTTCTGGCATAATCCGGGTCATTGATCCGGGTATCGAAAGCATCATTGATTTCATTTAACCTTTGTGCCCGAGCCTCTTTGTCCGCAAGTTGAAAAACGGATTCGGTTTCCTTGAACGCCTTTTTCTTTTGCAGTTCTTTCCAGTGGCTGTTCAGCGGGTCAACTTTTTGCAGAATATGCACCATCTTTTGCAAAATGCCCATGGGAAATGCCCCGGAACCACAGGCAGGATCAAGAATAGTGCAATGATCGACTGCCTTAATAATTTCTTTTTGCAAAGCCGAATTATCAGCAAATGGAGTAATTGAATCAAAAGAAAGCAGTTGATGAAGCCTGATATCCACTTCATCTTCCGACATGCCCCATTTTTTTACAGCATTTTTCAGATAGGCGATCAGGCTCTCGTCCACCATATAGTTGACGATCTCTCTTGGGGTATAGAATGAGCCTGTCTGTTTTCTGGCGGTTGTTTTTGTTTCCGGGTTATAGCTTGCCAGCAGATTTTCAAACACCTTTCCCAGCAGTTCCGGGTCAAGGGCAATGTCCTCTTCAATGGGGGTATTTTCAGTAATGGTAAACTTATAGGATTCAAAGATATTGATTAAACCATTTACTGAAACATCTTTATAGGCTTTCTTTTTGCTACCATATTCATCCCTTAAGTCTATATGGTTTTCGATGCCAAAGAATACATAGTCAGGAACCGTCAATTCATTATCACCCCTATCAGAAAAGCCGTCCTGATAAATGATAACATCACCACCCCGTCTTCCTTTCTTTTCCGGATCAGGTAGGTCAAGACATTCAAAAAGACCTCCATTCATAAAGGGAACAATATCCTCAACGAGTTTTATGAACAAATCAGGGTCTTTAAAATAGCTTTCATAACGCATTAAATTGGTAACATTCATGTGCTGCTTATTTTTGCGGAATTCCCTTTTTCCCATTGTCTGGTTCAGGGTTGCAAAGAACAAATTTTGCAGGACAGCTCTGTAATACTTACTTTTATTTTTTTTGCTTTCTAAGCTATTTTTTTTTTGTGGTTCAAATTCCTTTAACAAATTGTCTTTGATATATTCTTTATCAAACAATTCTTCTGGAATTAGTCCTTTTTCCTTTATAAACCATACGAATAAAATTCTTGTCAGTAACCGAATTAGATTTTTGGCATTATGCTCTTTTACCTTTGAGTCGATTTGAAAAAGACTTTCCTGGTCAGCTTCTAATGAAGCCCCGGGAAAATAAACTTCGTTAACAGCCCAGAAATACCAATCGGAAAGTTCCTTATAAAATTTTTTGTTCAGCAGGGAAACATTAAAAACTGTCTGCCAGTATGTATATAGATCGGCAAAAGTATTTATTGCTTTTTTCCCAGAACGGAAGATGGCAAGTTTTGATAGGATATCCCAATGGCCTCTATGAGGAGTATCAAGGTCAATATCCCTGAGTAAAGAGACTTTGCCAGCCTTTTCACCTTCCCGCCACTCCTGCTTGTATTTCAGTCTTTCAGCATTGGCAAAGGCAATATAGTTTTCATACTTAAAGACAACAACAACCGGTGTGTAATGAAATTCCCGGTTGAATGAGCGGGTAATCTCGGCAAGCTGTGATCTTGTAGGTAACAGACCATTATTCCGTGGGTGAAGAGTCACACCAAAGATCAGGATACCGTCATAATCAGACTCAATTTTTTCCGGGGCAAGGCTGGCACTTCCTTCAAAGGCAGCATCGTCAACCATGCCGAGGAAATAAACATCATTCATTAACTGAAAAGCAGGAAGGTCTTTTTTATATGTTTTTCCTTCAGTGAGGATATCCTGCGGACGGGCAGGCTCTTCGGCTATATAGTTGACCGGGATATTTAATTTTTTAAAAAATATCTGTAGTGCTGTGTGGAAATCTTCTGTTTTGAAATATTCTAATTCCGGTTTCATCTTCTACCTTTAAGTTTTTTTAATGATTTGTTTTCAATCATTACCTGCATCTGCCGGATGGCAATCTGATTTAATCTTTTCAATCGTGTATCTGCATCAATCCCTTCTTTGATCAATTCCAAATTAAAGCTTTCCAGATTGGATAATACCACTAATTGTTCAATGGTTGCGGCATCACGGATATTACCTTTTTCATCCGGGTGGTCTTTACGCCAGGATGATGCTGTTTTGTTGAAAAGGGCGAGATTTAACAAATCTGCTTCATCTGCGTAAACAAAGCGTTGCTTTGACTTGGATAAGTCATCAGGAATAAGATGCTCTTTGACAGCATTGGTGTGTACCAGATAATTCACCTTGGCAAGTGTTCTGGAAACATTCCATTCAAGCTTCTGCCTTTGTGTTTCATCAGATTTCAGTCGCTGGAACTCTTTAATAAGATAAAGTTTAAATTCAGCGCTGATCCAGGAAGCAAATTCAAAAGCTATATCCTGATGGGCATATGTTCCTCCAAAACGACCGGCTTTAGATATAATTCCAATGGCATTTGTAGCTTTAATCCATTTTTTGGGAGATAATGTAAAGCTGTTGTAGCCCGCTTCATTTTTAAAGAGGTCGAATTCGACCCCTTTAAAATCTGGATTATTCAGTTTTTCCCATAGCCCTATAAATTCAATAGTATTTTTACTGCGCATCCAGTTCTTTACAACATCCTTGGGCTCATTGGGATTCTTATATCTGGCAATATCAGTAAGGGATAAATAATCTTTTTGTTCTTTTTGAAAAATTGTAATTTCTGTTCCCTGAACAGCAATCTTTTCGCTTTTCATGTCATATGCCCCCTAACTCACTAAAAACCAGGTAATCAAATCAAAGTTCTCTGTTTTGTACTTATCGCTTACTTTGATATTTTTTTTTATTTTTTCAACGGCTAAAGCATCACCTGACTTAAGTTTGGCAAGTACATCCTTTGCCTCTCTGCCCATTCTTTTTTTCATACCCCCATCTTCCTGCTTTTCTTCTTCAACAGCTTGATCTGCAAGCCAGTTTTTGACTGCATTCACCAGCGATTGAATGGCTTCTTTATCACCTTTGTCGACGCTTTGGTGAACATACCGATTTTTGTCTTTGTGACTGGAAAGGGCATCCAGCACTTCCCTCTGATTTAATAAAACAGGCTTGCCATTCATATCAATATAGACAAGATCATAGTTTTGATAGTGGTGATCCTTTATTTTGGGTGGTTTGGCAGGATAGCCAAGAAGCGCAATAATTCCTTTATCTGGACAAATATTTTTATCGGCTCTAAATCCTGTATATACTCCTTTTGGCATTTGTTTGTATTTTAGGTCATTTTCTTGAATTTCCACCAATAAATCCTGCCGGTATTTTTCAAGAGAAAGGTCATCAAACCCCAACCCCTGTTCACTGACTTCAATATCGTCCCAGGATGTCTGCATTTGTTGAATCATTCTGGCTTTCATCTTATTTTCTAGATTCTCATCAGCAGCCATTTGCGCAAAGGTTTCAGAAAACTCTAAATTCACGTCAGACCCGGCCAGCTTCATCGCTGCCATTCGCTGTTCTATCCTTCCCTGTAAATTGAGATAGGAATTAATGTTGTTGGAAGGCCAGAAATTGATACCAAATATTTTTTTATTGGGAGAACCTATTCGATCAATACGTCCCATTCTTTGAATTATCCTGACAGGATTCCAATGGATATCATAATTAATAACCGTGTCGGCATCTTGCAGGTTTTGCCCTTCACTGAGGGCATCTGTGGCTATCAGGATATCAATGGGGTTTAGAATTTGCTTATATGCCGGATCATTATTATCGGCAAGCCAGCTTATCCAGTTATCAAATGCCTCCCTCTCGCCTGAAACATTGCAATTTGTTTCAAATTGCCACTCCTGCTCCTTGAACAATTTGGTAAATGGCGCAAAACGTTGCAGGATTGGTTCAAACTTTTTGGTTTCCTTGATAGTATCATCCGTCAGAGAACCGCTGCCGCTGACCATGGCTATTTTACTGAACCCTCTTGCCTTAAGCTGGTCAAAGATATACCTTGCTGTATCCTTATAGGCTGTAAAAATGACAAGTTTCTGATTGTTATTGTTTACTCCTGAGTTCTGTTTGGTTCGTATTTTTTCAATCAGCATCTGGAGTTTGTCATCAGCACTTTTATGATTATTCGGTTTTATTATTTCCTGTTTTATTTTATCCTGGAACCGCTCTATATTCATAAACAGGTTATCAAGGGCATCAATATCTTTTTTAAGATCATTTTTATATTGTTCAAGAGTGCCTGCCTCCTCGATTTCAGATAATTTTATTTTTCTTTTTTTTCCTATGGTAAACTCTGACACTTCTGCTTCTAAATCGTCATCTTCAAACAATGGGGTTTCATCATCGCCATCTAAAGCACTGTCTGTTTTTATGGCCTGGTAGACTTTGATTTTATTTAAAGCATTCAGATGGTGAGCCCTTATTTTACCAACGGTTGAATAAAAAGAATACCAGGAAGATTCCAATCTTTTAACCATGAGAATATACATCATTTTGACAAGAAAAAATTCTCTTTGTTTCTCATCATGCAGGATATCCTTGCTGTCTGTTTCTTTAGTTTCAATATAGAACGATGGCTGATAACCGGACAGCATTGGAGGAAAATGCTCAAATAGCTCTTCGAAACTTTCAAAATTACCAATCTGACGGGGCGTAACAAAAATATTTTCAGGTTTTGCTTTAACTGGAAACTTGAGGCCAGTTTGCTGCCCTTCGATCATAGCTCTTGTTCTGGCAACAGTGAGGGCATCGGTCAATCTGAAAAAATTACTGGGAAGTTTTTTTATAAATGTGCATATTCTGGGATTTTCCAACTCTCGCCATTCGTTAAAAACCATTTGTGCGGTGCGGAATGTATAATCAAGATTTTTGATACTCAGAGAATCATTAAACCCCCGGATATCTCCCTTGACCATTAACTTAAATTGATTGCGGATATCATTGAGAGAGTTATTGATTGGAGTTGCAGAAAGCATAAGAATTTTAATATCGGCATTGCGTTTGAGTATCTCTTCAACAAAAAATTTATATCTTTTTGACTTGTCATTTCTTAGATTATGGCTTTCATCAATAACAATTAGTTTCGGCTTATCATTTACAAAAAGTTTATCAGATCGATCCATGTACTTTTCCATCCGCTCTAACTGCATATCCGTATGAAACCGAATGAAAAATTCAAATTGATCTTTTTCAAATTTTGAATTCTGGTGTTTCAGATAGCGGTGCCAGTTATATTGAAGTTTTTTAGGACAGATCAGCAATATTTCTCTTCCCTGGAGTTGAAAAAATTTCATAACAGCAAGAGCGCTCCAGGTTTTACCAAGGCCCACGGCATCGGCCAGGATTGCGCCATTGTATCTTTGCAGCATCTTTATAAGGCTTAAGACGCCTTTTTGCTGAAAATGGTACAGAGTTTTATAGATAATGGTATTCTCAAGTCTCCCGACTTGCCTGTTAAATTCAGGATTATCCCGATCAGACAATAACTGGTATCCAAATAATTCAAAAAGGACCTTATAATAAAGTTCTTTTGGAGTGTACTCGATAAATATTTTTTCAATCTCTTCTATTAAATATTCTTTAAATGGTTTGGTATATTTTTTCCCATCTTGATCAAACAAAGTTTTTTTCTTGTGGGCCTGTGGTTTTTTCCACAAGCTATTGAACCATGTTTCAAGTTCTTTGTATTGATTGTTATTTCCAGTCTCAGCAATATTTAACTCGATATTATTAGTTGTTTTAAGACCGATGCCAGCCTCTGTCAGGTTTGAACTTCCCGAGATAAAAAAATTATTCCGATCATCTTTTTTTTCTGGCGTAAAAAGATAGACTTTGGCATGGCAGAAGTTAGGTTCCAAAGTTTTTGTTTGAACTTTGTCTTGCTGGAGAAAACTCACGGCCTCTCTGGCCAAACGATTTAATTTGAACGAAGCTTCTATTGTTATGTTTTCATTCAATAAATCCAAAGCCCTGTTCATATCTATTTCAAAATTGACAATATCTCCAAGAATGAAGTTGAATTTTGTAATTTTGTCATTAACTTGTTGAGACAGATAAGCGAGGGCACCAACTGTAAAATAGCCGGTAACTATGTTGAGTTTGCCTTTTTCTGTATACTTTGAAATCCAGTCATGGACTTTTAAATTTTCATTTTCGTTATCTAACAGCATATGCATGACCCCTTAAAAACTGGATGAATGATAGATAGGACGCTGCTTTTTGTCAAGAACAGTATAAAAAAAATTTAATCTTAGTAATGTCAAAAACTTAAAATTTAGAAGTATGGAAATTGGCCAAAGTAGCCCCTAAAATAGTATAGTGGGTGGTTTCCCGCTTACACATCCATATAATGATATCTATACACATGGACAATGACATCAAACTTGGTATCGTGGGAAACCCAATACGCAAAATACAGTACCTAACAAGTAATAATATTTATTACTTCGCTTGCCATGGAAAGACCGAAAACACCAGGGATCCAGGAAACGCTTCCAATTGGAGGCCTTGACCTGCCATGATTAGACAAAGGGTCTTTTGCATCTTCAGCATTATAGGCTTGTTTATTTAAAGGCTTTTCAATGGAATAGACAGCTCTTATGCCTTCATAGATTCCACGTCTGTGAAGCCGCTGCCTTACCACCCTTGCAAGGGGACAGACCTGGGTTTCACTTATATCTCCTGTTC
>CAZYDL010000041.1:0-4295 GCA_964646305.1 uncultured Desulfobacula sp.
AGCTGCCTTTTGTACCATATCAAGATGCTGCATGGTTTCCATCTGCTGCTCTGCCGCCACCCTGACAGCAAGAGCATTTTTAACAGCTGTGGATAGAATCATATCAGTTCTCTGGACCAGCCGTCTGACAAGGTGTGAGTTCCTTACCATCATCTCGCCGCCAAATCTTGTCTGGAGATTTGAGTTGTCAATGGTCTGAAGATCCACCACAGCCATGGCAAGATCGCTGGTTAACGTAGTCAGAGCTTCTTTGGCTCTCGGGTCATTCACTGCATTAAGATACTCCATGAGTTTTTGCCAGATGATCTGCCCAAGATAGATCTCTTCCTGCAGTTTTGGCTGAATCTCTTTTAAGGAATCACAAATAGTTGAAAGCTCTGCAGCATCAAAAGCAACCTGATCAGCTTCATTCCTTAAATGATCGCGAATTCCGTCAATGGTGGAATTAACAGTCTCCCTTCGTTCAGCAATGATTCTTAATATTTCATCGCCCTTGGGAAGGCGGTTCACAGTTTTTGTAAACAGTCCCAGCATTTTTTTGGAAAAGGGCATCTCAGTTCTTGAAACCATGGTGGGATTGACCTTATCAAGCTCAGTCTTTATTGCAAGGATGTTTTTACCCACAGGAGAAGAGTCATCTGCTGCTACATTTTTAAGGACATTCCCCATTTTACGATCATAAAGAGTTACCTGTGCCTGGGTCTGGGCCATGATTTCCTGTCCCAGCCCAAAAACAAAATTACCAAGCTGCCAGTCAGAGGGCTCAAGTTTTACCTTTTTAACAAACTCATTGGCTTTGGATTCAATATCCTGAATCTCCTCAACACTGAGATGTCTTGGTTGAATTGGCTCAAGATTATCAGGGGCTTGTACCGGGGTTAAAGCACCCTGACCTGAAGCTTCAGTGATTTCATCAAGTATTGGGGCTTTTGCCTGGATGGCAACACTTTGAAGATCTTTGGTCATATCACTCATTTTAAGTCTCCTAAAAAAACCTGTCGATAATATTTTTAATATCTGTTTAGAGTTATCTGTTTAATTTACCTGATTAAAATTTATATAAAAGTAATTTCAAACTTAAAGATTAACTTTCATTTTGGGTTGTGGCTGTTAAGACTGCCCGCGGCAGTTACCCTGCAAATTTACCCGCAAGAAAATTAGCCATGGTTTTAAACTCTGCAGTTTCGTTTTTTTCCACAATATTCCTTGATCTATTGGATATTTCATGCAGGCTTGCAATGGTTTTTTCAAATGTTTTAAATTGGTTTTTCCGGCTTTCCAAGGAGAGATCTAAATACTCTTTTATAGTTTTGTAAAGATGCTCTTTGCCAATTTTTTTGATTTCATAGGTCAAGGTCTCTCCAGGATATCTTTCCATCATGGCAGGTGTTATCATGGTTAAATCATCAATAATAGCTTCGATTGTTTGAGTCATTTTTTCTGGAAAATCTCTATCTTTTCGCATTAAAATATTCAAGCTTAATAATGAATCCATAATGGTTGCAAGTTCCTGTTTTAAAGAATCTTCAGGCTTTGGAGCAGGAGAGACTGGTTTATTGATATCTGGTTTTTTTTTCTTTTTTTTATTGTTCTGCATCATAATGCCAACGCCTATGATGGCAATAACGGCAATTACAGCAATGCTCATTGTCATTGTCTTTCTCCTTGATTAAAGGTCTGTGCCCATTTATTGATTATCACAATTTATATTGTTTGTATTGATTTTTCAAGCACCATTGCTCTGGGATTTTATTTCCATGTTATTTGTTAAATTTCCTCCATTTGCAAAAGGTGGGAATATTCACCTTTTAAATCAACCAGTTTTTCATGGGATCCCCTCTCTTTTATTGCACCATCCTTTAAAAGCAGGATGGTGTCACAATTTTTGATTGTTGAGAGCCTGTGGGCAATGATGATGGAAAGTCTTCCTTTCATAAGCTTTTTCATGGCATCATGTATTTTCTGTTCAGATTGTGAATCCATATAGGATGTAGCTTCATCAAAAATAATCAGATCAGGGTTAAAGGCAAAGGCCCGGGCAATGCAGACAAGCTGTTTTTCCCCGCTGGAAAGGGGGCGGCCGCCTTCTTGAATCAAGGTATCAAGACCTGAAAATTTATCAAACAGAAAATCACAGTTTGCATTATATAATGCTTTTTCAAGTGCTTTATTATCCATGCTAAATTTTGAAGGCTGGATATTGTCTCTTATGCTGCCTGAGACAAGGAACGGGTCCTGCATGACAAGGGCGATCTTATTTCTGATATCTTTTAAATCCATGGAATTATAATCTAAGTTATTGATTAAAATTTTGCCATTGTCAGGTTTGTAAAAGCCTGTGATAAGATTAATGATTGAACTTTTACCAGAACCAGTTTGCCCTGCAATACCAATGGATTTACCTTTCTGGAGATCAAATGAAATAGTGTTTAATACCTGCTCATCTTTTTTGTATGAAAAATCAATTTCCCTTAATTCAAGGCTGGTTATTTTATTGATTTCTGTTTTTATTGCGGCAGTTCTTGTTTTGTCTTTGTCATGATTGAGTATGGCAACAACACGTTCTGCTGATGCAAGGGCACTCTGGAGAAGATTAAATTTTTCTGATAAATCCCTTAAAGGCCGAAAAAAAAGTTTCATATAGCTTAAAAAAGCTATGAGTCCTCCAATGGTCATGGATTTTTCAATGATTTCAAAGCTTCCTGCCCAGAGAATCATGGCAACACTTACCATGCTTAAAAATCCTATAAAAGGCATGAATATGGAAAAAATTCTGATCTGGAACAATGCTGCCTTAAAATGTTCAAGATTAAGGGTTGCAAATTTGTGCATGAATGTGTTCTGGCTGGATGTTGTCTGGATTATTTTTATTCCAGTGACGGCTTCTGAAAAACTATGGTTTATTTCACCGATTTTCTGGCGGATTGTTCTAAACGTCCGGCGCAGGACCTTTGAAAATGTAATAATACTTATGATAATAACAGGAACAAGACAAGAGATATAAAAGGCAAGTTTGACATCAATATAAAATAAAATTATCAATATACCAATCATCAGCAGCAGGTCCTTGAAAATAAAGATCAGCACAGATGTGAACATCTCATTCATATTTTCAATATCATTGGTTATCCTTGATACCAGCCTGCCCGAAGAATTTTGGTCATAAAATGCAACAGGTAAAAATGCCATGTGGGAAAAAAGCCTGTGGCGCAGATTAAATATAATTTTTTGACCTGTATACTCCATGAAAAGACTCTGGAAAAAATCAATTATAAAACCTGTGAGAATCAAAACAAGAAAAATAAGGCAGAAGGTTTTAAAGGATATAATCGTGAACCCTAGTATGCTAAGCTCTTTTATTGAGTCCACAGGAATAATAAAATGGTCAAAGGCCTTTTGTATAAAAAGAGGCACGATAAGTTCAAAACCTGTGACAATAAAAACCAGGATAGTTGCAAGAATCAGCATCCATGAATAGGGTTTTATAAAAGGCAGCAGAGCTTTGAGAAGCTTCAGATCAGCAAGCTTTATAACTCTTTCTTCATGGCTTTGTTCAGACATTATACACCTGTTTTAACTGCTGCACTTCATAGGATTTTCTATAAAAGACATTGGTTTTTATAAGTTGTTTATGTGTTCCGTAATCTTCTATCTGCCCTGAGTTTAAAATATAAATAGTGTCACATAAGCTTAAGGCAGAGATTCTATGGGAGATAATAATTAGACTTGCATCAAGGTTCATCTGGTTTAATCGAAAGATAACTTTAGATGCCGTATCTGTATCCATCTGGCTTATTGGGTCATCTAAGATAATTATGGGTTTTTTTGTTATCAAAGTTCTTGCAAGTGCAATTCTCTGCTTTTGGCCGCCAGAGAGAGTAACACCCCTTTCTCCCACCATGGTATCCAGACCTTTGGGCATGGCCTTTAGAGTGGTTTTAAGACAGCAGACATTTAGAATTTTGTCAAAAAGTTTTTTATCAGGTTTTTTACCCATGAGAATATTATCTTTAATTGTTCCAGAAAAAAGAAAAGCTTCCTGGGGCATCAGGGCAATATTGTGTCTTAAGAAATCAAGATCAAAGGTTTTAATATCAATACTATCTATGGAAATTTGTCCCTTTGTCGGGTTATAAAGTCTTGGGATCAATTGAATAAGAGTTGTTTTTCCCGATCCAGGGTGCCCTGTAATACCAATGCGGTCACCCCTGTGGATTGTTAAGTTTATATTTTTAAGTGCAGGTTTGTCATTGTGCCCGGCTGTTTTTTGGATTGATGTTTGAGTTGGGTTTTGA
>CAZYDL010000041.1:4395-8242 GCA_964646305.1 uncultured Desulfobacula sp.
TTTGAGTTGGGTTTTGATCTGGGTTATTTTTGCCATAGGTAAAGCTGACTTCATTAAAAATAATATCTCCTTGTATTTTTGATATGACAGCCGGGTTTTCAGGAGGGCTGACATCAAGTTTTGCATCAATCAGTTTATTGATTCTATTTAATGATGCCATACCCCTTTGGAATAAATTGGTGAGCCAACCAATGGCAATGATGGGCCAGGCAAGAATACCAAGATATTGTAAAAAGGCTGCAAGTTCTCCCGGGGTTAGATTGTCCTGCATTACAAGATATCCACCGTAAAATATGATTATAAGGGTGGATGTGTTGAAAAACAGTATCAACATAGGTTTTAGTAAAGCTGTAACAAACACTCGTTTGAGATTTTTTTTAAAGTAATCCTGGGAAGCCTGTTTAACTTTTCTTCCTGTTAAATCCTCAAAATTAAATACCTTGATGATTCTGATGCCGGAAAAACTTTCTCTCACAAGTTCGGTCAACATGGAGAATGATTCCTGGGCACTTGTATGGAATGTATGCATCTTTTTACCCAGGGTTTTTGTAACGATAATCAGCAGGGGCATTGGTATCATTGCAAGGGCTGTCAGTTTTGGATGTGTCCAGATCATAATGGCAAGGGTGGCGCCCCCAAGAAGAATAATATCAACAAGTACAATTAATCCAAAGCCGAATGCCATTCTGATATGGTTGATATCACTGATAGCATGGGCCATGATATCTCCGGTTTTAACCTTGTCAAGATATGCCATATCCAGGTTTAAAACACGTTGGAAAAGGTCATCTCTTATATTTTTTTCCACACTTCTTGCACTTCCCATGAGAAGGTTGCGCCATCCATATCGCAATACTGCCATGGCAAGACCAAGCAGAAGTATAAATATACATTGTAACAAGAGCGTTTTGCTGTCAAAGGATTGAGCTGAAAGTTTATCTATAATATTTTTTATAATCTGGGGGACAATTATCTGACCTATATCCACAATAATCATGCATAAAATACCCAATAGTATTTTATGTATATTTTTTTTAAAATATGGATATATGAGTTTCAAAATAGATTATTTATGAATAATATTTTGATTTGAATTGTAATCATATGGTTTTATCAGGTTAAGCCTGTAAAGAGGATCTCCCACAAGAACCATTTTCCATGAAATATAGGGCAGGCTTATTATATATGATTCTGCCAGGGTAAGATAGCCTTCTGTGAGAAAATTAAAGAAAATCTGCGGTACAGGAAAAGCCTGGACATAAGGCTCTCCAACAGGTCCTATTGTTGCTGCAATTCCATTGTCCAGCATTTTTTTACACCATACCCGGCTGTGTGGTTTTTTTAAGGTTGTGCATTCTGAGCTTGCAATGTGATATCCCACAGAACCCTTTGTCCATTTAAAGGAATCAATGTACTTTGCAAGGCTGTACCAGCCGCAGTAAAGTGCAGCATCAGGACATTGCCCCTTTTGAAATAAGGTATTTTCATCATTGAGAACTACATTGATCCTCTTCTCTTTTAAAAGAAGTTGTGACGCTCCATGGATGGATCTGTCATAAAAAGCATAGCCTTCAAGTTTTTTTTCTTGGCCTGGATCTTTCCACCTTGCATCAAAATATGCTGAACCCTTTAAACCTTGTTTTTCAGCTTCAATAGTATCATTGATAATGCGTTTTACAATCTTTGCACTGCTGCCATCAAGTCTGCTTGTCATTAAAACTTCAGAACGCTTGATATCAAGGGGCTGGCCTCTAAACCCGATGTAATATGGATTTGGCAGCCACATATTAAGATCATAGTTCTTTTTTTTAACAAGACTTAATTCAGAATCAAAGGATGCCACCTTGTCGATAAATTTTTTATAGTCAGAGATATTTTTTTTTATATCGGATAATTTACTGGATTCTTCTGACTTGGCTTTTGCTTCAATGGTTTCATTTTGAAATAGTTGATTTTCAAGTTTCTGTCTTAGTTTATCAAGCTTGTGTAATTTGGTTTTTTCAGATTTGGTTCGGCCGGGAGAAGCAATCCTCAGGGGAACTCCAAATATTGTGACAATGGCTCTTATCTGATTATTACGATCCAGGAATCCTCTTATGGGGGGAATAGCCATACTTGTATATTCCTCCCTGGTGCAGGTCTCTTTATCAGTCATGGATAATAAAACAAGATTTTTTATTGGAATCTCTCTTTTATCCATATAGTATTGGGCAAGTTCTTTACTATCTTTTGCATTAAGGTTTGCAACAACAAGAACCTCTTCTGGTTCAAGGGCAAAAGAGCAAGGGCAATAAAGCAAAATTAAAAATAGAACCAAAAGATTTTTTTTTATTGTCAATTTACATCCTTTATCAAGGGTTTTGATCATGGGGATATGAATATAATTGTATTCTTATTTCAAATTCCATGACTCCTGCTTCACGATTTTTTCTCAATAAAATTACTGATAATTTTTAAACCATCCAATGTCAGTGACTGCTCTATTTTTTCAATGGTCTGGGATGCATCTGCAATTAAAGGTGCCAGCCCGCCTGTGGCCAGGATTTTTGGCTTTGTTTCCATCTCTTTTGCCATCCTTTCAACCATGCCGTCCACCATGGCAGCATTTCCATAAATAATACCGGATTTTATACTTTCAATTGTATCTTTACCAATGACTCTTCCCGGGGCTTTGAATATCTCCACCCTGGGAAGTCTGGATGCTTTTTGAAAAAGAGCTTCGGAAGAGATCATGACACCGGGAGCAATGGCACCACCAAGGTATTCTCCTTTTTTAGATATGACATCAAAAGTTGTGGCAGTTCCAAAATCAATAATTATCATGGCTGTTTTATATTTATTGTAGGCAGCTATTGCATTCACAATTCTGTCCGGCCCGACTTCATTGGGGTTATTATATAAAATAGGCATCAGTTTTTTAACAGAATCAGGGTTTATCCATGTGGGCGTTAATTTTAAATATCTTTCACAAAAAGCATTTAATATGGGAACAGCTGAAGGAACAACCGAAGAGATAATTGTTTTTCTTATTTTTTCACGTTTAAGGTTTTTGTCTGCAAAAAGTGAGTTGGCAAGGATATTAAATTCATCAGCTGTTGTGTCCCGTATTGTCCGAATCCGCCAGTCTTGTTCAAGAATATCACCATTATAAACACCTATAACTGTATTTGTATTACCCACATCAATCACAAGAAGCATTAAGTTTCTCCTTTTTATAAAAATTTTAAAACTCTGATTATTCCTTTAACCCTCAGTTGCGTGTAAATTTTGGAGAAAGAGCAGACCTGCCATTGGCAGTTCACTCTATTTTTATGGTAAATACCTGTGGAATTGCATCAATCATTATTAAATCCACAGGCACGTTAATATATGCATGCCTGGCATATACTCCTGGTTTTAAATCTTTTATGTCAATAAATGAATATATCTGATCCATGATTTCTTTGTTGTTCAAGGCTTCAAAGGGACCTTTAATCTTGATCGTTATTTTACCAGGTTCTATCTTTGCAGAGCGTGCAGGCGCAGGACAATTATATATCTGTATGGGAATGTCTTCTATTGTCTTTGAAACCAATTGCTGGATAATTGGAATTTTTACAGAGATGATATGATCAGGTGATGAAATTATAGATGGATTATTAAGATCAAGGGGTATATTTTTTTGAAAAGTTTTTTTTACATTGGTAAGATCAATGGGTTTTGTTTTTAAATTCTTTATGGAGTTAATAAAAGGAGCTGCACCGGTTAATTTTACATGGTTGGGACTGATAATAGCTTCTAAGGCAATATATCCTGTATGGGAATGTCTTCTATTGTCTTTGAAACCAATTGCTGGATAATTGGAATT
>CAZYDL010000041.1:8342-16302 GCA_964646305.1 uncultured Desulfobacula sp.
ACCGGTTAATTTTACATGGTTGGGACTGATAATAGCTTCTAAGGCAATATATCCTTTGGCTGGCAGGCCATCATAGGGTATGGTAATTTTAAATGTTTTTTCTATTTTTTTTTCAAGCTGAACACTTAAATAAGAGGGTCTAATACTTAAAATTTTTATTCCCGGATTCATGGGAATCCGTTTTAATTCCACCGGGATTAAATAGGCACCAGGTCCTATGGAATCAGAAGCACCTGCAGGATCAAATTCAAGATCAGTATATAAATCCACTGTATAGCTGATATTTTCTTTGTTGATAAGTTCCATTAATTTTGGAGCAGCCCTGACCTTTATTTCTATTTTATCTGTATGAAAATCAGTTAAAATCATATTATCCGGGATATTTGAAAAATTAACAGGAAGAAGAAGGTCTGTTTCCACAGGTTCTGTGGTACAACTGACAAAAAAAAGAAGCATGAAAATTAGGCAAAACCTGAATTTATGCATTGGAGATTGAATCTAAAATATGGGTAAAAGATTTGATTGCTTCAACATCATGCACCCTTACAATGTGAGCACCATTGAGTATAGATGCTGCAACAGCAGCCATGGTACCGTATTGAGTTTTGATACTATCTGAGTCAATTTTGATATTTTCTTTTTTGCTTAGAATATTCTGGATAAAAGACTTTCGTGAAGGACCAATGAGCACAGGAAACCCAAGAGCTGTAATTTTTGTAAGGCGGTTTAGAATAACAAGGTTATGTTCAATGGTTTTGCCAAAACCAATGCCTGGATCAAGTATGATATTCTTTTTTTGTATGCCTTTTTTTATGGCATATTCTGCCCGTGATTTAAGATAATCTGTGATTTCAGCCATTAAATCATCATAGTCTGGATCAATCTGCATTGTTCCTGGAGTTCCCTTCATGTGCATTAGGACAACAGGTATATCTCTTTTTGCAGCAAGATCAGCCATGGCAGGATCTTTTTCAAAGGCGGAAATGTCATTGATAATGGAAGCTCCGGCATTAAGCGCCTCTTTTGCAACATTGGATTTTACAGTATCAATGGAAATGGGAACATTAATCTCTTTTGACAGGTTTTCAATTACAGGTATGACCCTGTCAAGTTCTTCCTGTTCTGAAACCGGTGTTGCAAAAGGCCTTGAAGATTCTCCTCCAATATCAAGAATGTGTGCTCCATCTTTAACAAGTTTAATTCCCTGTTTTACAGCAGTTTCAAAGGTGTTGAATCTGCCGCCGTCGGAAAATGAATCAGGGGTGGCATTTAAAATGCCCATGATACATGTCCGGGACCCAAGTTCCAGGTTGAAATTATTAAATTGAAGTGAAAATTGTGACATTATTGATTATTTTATGATTCTTTATCTTCCTTGTCATCTGTTTTACTGGAAGAGGTTTCTTCTTTTTTAATATCAGATTCATCAACAACTTCAGTATCATTTTCTTTACTGACTTCCGGGTTTTCCTTATCAGCTGATTGTACTTTTTCCTTTTCCTGCTTGCGTTTTGCAGGCTTTGTATAGATATTCTTTTTCCCAAAAAAATCAAATTCAGGTCGTATGGATGCAATAAGGTCATCAAGCTCAGGTCCCAGTACAGTCTCTTTTTCAATAAGAAGATCAGTCAATGCATGGAGCAGTTCAATATTCTCTTCAAGAATATCTTTTGCGGTTTTGTATGCCCTGTTGATAATTAAGGCAACTTCAGCATCAATCTGTCTTGCAGTCTCCTCGGAATAGGCTTTTGCCTGGGTCATTTCACGGCCGATAAAAATATTTTCATTGTGGTCTTCATAGGAAAGAGGTGCCAGGTTGTCACTCATGCCAAATGTTCTGATCATTGAGTTGGCAAGTTTAGTGGCCTGTTTAATGTCACTGGATGCTCCTGTGCTGATCCGTTTAAAAATGATCTCTTCAGCAACACGGCCTCCATAGGCAATTGCAAGTTCATTTTCAAGCTGATCCTTGTATTTAAAATCTCCCTCTTCGGGAAGAAACCAGGTGACACCGGCGGCCCTGCCCCTGGGTATAATAGTGATTTTATTCACAGTATCAGTATTTGGCAGGAACCTTGCCACAAGAGCGTGCCCACCTTCATGATAGGCTGTTGTTTTCTTCTCTTCTTCCTTGATAACTTTGGATTTTCTTTCAAGTCCCATGTAAACTTTGTCTTTTGAATCCTCAAAATCTTTCATGGTCAGCTTGTCATGCCCCAGCTTGGCGGCAAGAAGAGCTGCTTCGTTTACAAGGTTTTCAAGGTCTGCACCGGAAAATCCCGGAGTTCCCTTTGCAAGTATCATAGAGTCCACATCATCGTCTAAAGGGGTTTTTTTCATATGAACCTTTAAAATACCTTTACGGCCTCTGATATCAGGCATATCCACCATGACCTGGCGATCAAAACGTCCAGGTCGGAGCAGGGCAGGGTCTAATACATCTGCCCTGTTTGTGGCAGCCATGAGGATAACCCCTTCATTGGATTCAAAACCATCCATTTCCACAAGCAGCTGGTTCAGGGTCTGTTCTCTTTCATCATGTCCGCCGCCAAGGCCTGCACCCCTTTGCCGTCCCACTGCATCAATTTCGTCAATAAATATAATACAGGGAGCATTTTTTTTGCCCTGGGCAAAGAGATCTCTTACCCTTGAAGCTCCGACACCAACAAACATTTCAACAAAATCAGATCCACTGATGGTAAAGAAAGGTACTCCCGCTTCTCCTGCCACAGCTCTTGAAAGAAGTGTTTTACCTGTTCCAGGATTTCCAACAAGCAATACTCCCTTAGGGATACGCCCTCCAAGGCGGGTGTATTTTGCGGGATTTTTTAAAAAATCTACAATTTCAGCCAACTCTTCTTTGGCTTCATCAATTCCTTCAACATTGTCAAAGGTGACTTTCTCACCTTTATCATCCAGCAGCCTTGCCCGGCTTTTTCCAAAGGATAAGGCCTTACCGCCGCCGGCACCACCCTGCATCTGGCGCATGAAAAATATCCATACACCAATGAGGACAATCATGGGCAGCCAGGAAACAATTATGGACATAAACCAGGAATTCTCAGCCGGAGGCTTGGCTTTCATGGTAACCCCGTTTTTCCTGAGAAAGCTTATAAGATCACCATCTTCCGGTGCAAAACATTTATACTTTGCACCATTCCCATCGGTTAAAAACAGGTCCTGTCCCTGGATTACAACACTTTGAACACTCCCGTCTTCAACCATTGCAAGGAACTGGGAATAACCTATGTCTATCACCTGTCCTGTATTCTGCTGCTGATTAAAGATATTATACAGCATGACCATCATCAGGACTATTACCAGCCACAGAGAAATGTTTTTATAAAAATGATTCAAGGAAATCCCTCTCTTTTTTTAATTAAAATTGTTGTTAATGAGTTGTGAACCTTGGGCAGTGACAGCCTGGTAATTTTATCAGGGTTCCCAATCCTCAAAACTCATATCTCTTTATATTAAACATGAAATATGAATATACAAGAAAAATTTAGGACAGGTAAAAAAAATATTAGCTTTCCCTTTATACTTATTGTTTTTGTGCTGCCCGACGTTCATGTTTTGCTTTTTTGCCCATATCCCGCAGAGATTTTTTCTCTTTTTTAAAAATAATAATATTTTTCTCTTTATACACTCTTATCTGACCAGGTAAATCAAGGCTGGTGCCTGAAAGAGTATTAAAAGAAAACTGGATAATATCATTAATATGAGCAAGGGAAATACGGTTCAGATTTTTTTTAACGGCCTTGATCGCCTTTCTTAACACTCTGTTTAAAAGCGCCGGGTGAAGGTCAGACATTTTTGTTTTAAACAGAGCAACAGATAAATCATCTGCTTTATGCAGACAACACATATATGCTTTTTGGGTTTCAATCTCAAAATACTCTTCTTCTGTTTTTAATATATTGCTCAGCCTGTCCAGGGCATCAATAATTTCAGGGTTGAATTCAGATACAAGATGAGGAAGTAATCTGCACCTGATTTTATTTCTTAAATAAGCCATGTCATTATTGGAAGAATCAAACATATACTCCTGATTAATGGAGTTTAAAAACTCAAGGATCTCTTTTTTGTATATCTGGATCAAAGGTCTGATATAAATGTTGTTCCTTACGGGTGGAATTCCACAAAGCCCTTTTGGCCCGGATCCCCTCAGAAGATTCATTAATACAAGTTCAGCATTATCATCCTTGTTATGGCCCGTGGCAATTTTTGTATATCCATGATCACAGGCAAGATGTTGGAAATACTCATATCGAACTTTTCTGCCTGCCTGTTCAATAGATAAACCATGTTTTTTTGCATGGGCTTTTACATCAAGCTGTATGGAAAAACAGGGCAGACCAAGCTTGTCTGCAAATTGTTTTACAAAGACCTCATCTCCCAGGGATTCCTCTCCCCTTAGCATATGATTCAGGTGTGCAACACCTAATGTTATTGGATATCTCTCTTTTAAAGCCAGCAGGGAAAGTACAAGAGAAATTGAATCAGCCCCGCCCGATACTGCAACAAGGACTTTATCTTTTTTTTTAAGCATTTTAAATTCATTAATGGTGCTGGTGACCATTTGAAAAAAGATAGTTTCTTGGGAATTGTCTGAATGCCTGAACTTATGTTTTGTGTCTTCTTTCATATTCTAATATTATCAACAGCATCCACCATCACCACAGGATGCATTCTCTTCTCCCTTTATCCAGACCTGGATAATATAGGAAGCTCAGCCAACCCCCGGGCTGACAGATATTGCCTTGGATGGACAATTGTTAACACAGGCACCACACTCCATACAGGCATTGAAATCAACAATGTGAGCCTTGTTATCCTGCATTTCAAACACTGCCTGGGGGCAGACTTCAGTGCACAGACTGCAGCCAATACATTTTTTTTTATCAAGCACCAGAGTTGATACATCTTCAAGGTGTCTAAGTTTTAAATCTTCCATGTATAAATCCTTTTTAAAATGCAGAGTAAATCCAAAGCCCCGATGAAATCACCAAAGCTCCAAGCTGGGCAGGGATATATCGTTTCATCTCTTTTTCAACACCCGAGGGTGATGTAAAAGGTGTTGTGCCTGTGAAATTCATGGCAAGAAAAGAGCTTATTGTTACACTGAATAAAAAAAGTGCCATAAATCCTGTAATGTCATTAACCAAAGAAGAAGCTGCAATTAACAAGAGAATTGAAAAAATGCTTCCAACAATAATCCCCTTTAAGGCAAACTCCCTGGGCGGTATAAAAGGCAGCAGTACCGGAGTTATAAGAGCACCGGATAAAATACCTGTAACAAGAGCCAGTATGGATATCATACCTCTTTCCCATATGTGTGAAAAAGAGAAAATTCCAGGGCCTATGCCTGCAATAATCAATAGGACAAGTGCAGTAATCAAAGCTGGTTTAAGGATTGTTTGAAGTTCAACAGGTGTTAAAATAAACCTTTCATAGATTGTAAAGGTCGTCTGCCTCATCTGTTTATCAGCTTTTTTATTGTTTTTTAAAAACAGAGGAATATCATTGGCACGTACAGGGCCATAGATCACTCTGAATCCAGACTGTTTTTTTACATCTCTTGCAGATACTCCGGTGGCACCAAGCTGGGGAACAATGATACGTTTGTGATCAACAATTTTTTCAAGGGAACACTCTTTAACTCTTTTTACAATCTCCATGGTTGAAAAACTGCCCTTGCCTGCAGCACACCATACATTGATACCTTTTGTATCCAGAACCAGAATCCAGGCATTTATTGTGCCAAGTTCCTTTCTTAGATGATCAAAGGTTAATTTGAAATTGGCTGTCACAAGAACTTCACTGCTCTTATCCGGCTTTCCAATACCATAAAGACCTGGTGTTACTCTATATTGATATCTATTTACTCCGCACCTGACAAAAAAGGTTGAAACAAGATCATTTTTTTCAAGTTTTGATTTGATGATGGGTATAAACCCTGAACCTGTTTTGATAAATTTGTCCACAAATGAGTATAATTTATATCCAGGTTTTTCATAGACTGCCATGGGGTCTAAAGGCTGGGTTGCGTAGCTTGAACTTGCTTCATCCATGGAAGCCATCAGATTTACACCTGGAGTTGATACCTTTATATCGGACGGGTTTGTCTTGCCCATTTATTTTTCCTCTCGTGCTTTACTTAAGTGAATTATTACTCTTTTGACGCTTTGTATCCAGCTCTGGTCACTTCTTTTACAGCTTGTTCAATAAGTTTGTCATCTATGGTTTTAAAATAAGCTTTTTTTTCATCAAGATCCACAGATATATTGGATATGCCGTCAATTCCTTCAAGAGTTTTTTGAACCATGCCAGAGCAATGGCTGCAGCTCATGCCTTCTATATTTAAAGATATTTTTTTGTCTGCCATGCTAACCATCCTTTATAGATTATTTAAGTTGAAAAAACCAATAAATCATATCATATTAGTATATAATAGTGATCAAAAACAGCATCGTCAATATAGTGAATAATTTAGAATAAGCTGAAGGCCGGAAACTGAAAAATTTAAAATGGTGTATGAAACCAATTGCTAATTATAAATTTTTGTTTTTTGTGGTATAATAGGATTTTTACAAATAAAATTTTATAAGGATATATTTTGAAAGAGTTAAAAGGATCACAAAAAAAATATTTACGCGGACTTGCCCATAATTTGAATCCATCAGCTTTTATAGGGCAAAAAGGGCTTACCAAGGCTTTGATTGAAGAGATAGACAATGCCCTTGAAGCAGCAGAACTGATCAAGGTAAAATTTAATGATTTTAAAGATAAGGAAAATAAAAACTCGTTAACCAGCGAAATTTCAAAGGCTACCTGCTCCCACATTGCCGGCATGATAGGCCATGTAGCTATTTTATACCGTCCCTGCAAGGATCAAGAAAAACAGCAAATCAAATTGCCATAAACTATATTGTTTTTTTTTAGTTTTGGCTTGCCTTTTTAAAATTGAGTATGTGCTTAAGCTTTCATTTGAAAGCTTTCAATGACTGCTGAGAAATAGTCATTGACAGACCCAATTTTTTAGAATACTCATCAATATTAGAATGGCGTTCGAAAAATGATGAGTATAAATTTTTCGAACGCATTACACAAAATATGGTCCACTGGATGTACATATCAAAAAGCTGGGGCTAAATGGGAGTAAAAGAACGAAAAGCTTTAGAAAGGCAGAATCGAAAGAATCAGATTCTTGATGCAGCAAGAAGCCTGCTGTTCTCTTCCGGCATTGATAATGTGTCTATCAATAAAATTTCAAAACAGGCTGAACTTGGCGTTGGCACAATCTATTTTTATTTTAAAAATAAAGAACAGATTTTTACTGCACTTCAGGAAGAGGGCCTGGCACTGCTTTTTTCCATAATCCTCAAAATCTCTAAAACCAATGTTTCCCACGAAGAAAAATTAAGGAAGATTGCATTGAGTTATTACGCGTTCAGCAAAGAGCATAAAAACTATTTTGATCTTATTAATTATTTTTTGTCATCACCTATTGTATTTTTTGAACCTGATTTGAAAAATCAAATTGATATGTCAGGCAATAAAATTCTATTGATAATACAAAATATCGTGGATGACGGAATCAAACAAAAAATTTTTCAGGAAGATGATCCCAGAAAATTTTCAATCATGTTCTGGGGCACTTTACATGGGCTCATTCATTTTAAAAAACTTGAAAAAACTGTGCTGGAGAATCAAAGCCATGAAGAAATATATGAATATAGCGTGGAAAAATTAATTTACAGCATTAAATAGCTGCTGCAGCAAACAAGGATGACAGGAGAGGAAAAAATGGATTTTAATTTTAAGGGAAAAACTGCTTTGATTACAGGTTCCGGCAAAAAAACCGGGATCGGATATGCCATTGCAAAAAAGTTTGCTTCACAAGGCTGTAATATCATTATTGCAGATTATGGAAGTACAAAAGGTCTTAACGCGGATA